>JAHEAM010000069.1 GCA_024642765.1 Planctomycetaceae bacterium | reverse complement strand
TAACTGGGTTTACCGGATACAGCTTGGTTTTCGAGCAATTGAGCTATTGGGGCGCGACGGTGGCATCGAATATTTCCGATGCGGTTCCGCTAATCGGGAGCTGGGCGAAGCGAATGCTGTTGGCCGGCGAAGAGTACAACCCGCAGACATTGCCGCGTCTTTACATTTTGCACGCCGCCGTTCTGCCGACGACAATCATTCTGCTGTTGGGCATTCATATCACGCTAATTCGTATGCATGGTGTCACCGAGATCCCATGCGAAAACGAAAATCACAACGGCAAGCGCTTCTTTGACTTTTTCCCGGATCATGTGATGTCGGAGATCATGATCGGATTGTCCCTCATGATCCTTTTGAGTTTTCTGGCGACGGTGTTGCCAGCAACGCTGGGGCCGCGAGCTGATGCGTTGACGACACCTGAGGTGATCAAGCCGGAATGGTTTTTCTATGTTTCGTTTCGTTGGCTAAAATTGTTTTCGTTGACGTTTGCTGTATTGAGTAGTGGCTTCATTGTGGCAACGATGTTTTTGTGGCCATGGGTTGATGGCTTGTTGCGGCGGTTTACGCGGATGGATGACATCAGTATCTACATAGGCATTTTGGCAACGCTAACGCTTGTCGGATTTACGGTTTGGGAAGCGATTGTGACGCACTGATTTCGAATTGTCACGGTCAGGACTGGCAACAGAATTTTAAGGAATTTACGCATGAGCCTTACGGCCAAAAAGTATATCATCGGAATACTGGGACTACTTTTTCTCGCTTCGTTGGTGGTGGTACAGTTCATGGAAGTGAAACGCAAGGAGAACGAAAAACCCGGAGTCCGTCAGGCTTCGGTCTCTGTGCCGTTTAATTCACAGGCCTGCGTCGAATGTCACAAGCAGAGTTCGCCGGGAATTATCGAGCACTGGGAGTTCAGTACGCATGCAGTCAAGGGAATCGGTTGCGTCGAATGTCACCAAGCGAGTGAAGCCGATATCGATGCCTTCAATCATTATGGTACGACGATTGCGACAATAGTTACGCCGATGGATTGCGCGCGTTGTCACCAGGTCGAATACGATGAATTCACAAATAGCCATCACGCCAAGGCCGGGAATATCTTGGCGTCGCTGGATAACCATTTAGCCGAGACCGTTGAAGGCAATCGTGAGCCCTTCAATCCCCATTCACCAACCCCCGGACGTAGCTTCGATAGTGTCGATGGGATGGCGAGCGTCAATGTAGGTTGCCGACAATGCCACGGCAGCAAAGTTGCACTAGAGGGAACGGACGGCACTTTGATTACGGTTGATGATTTGAAACCAGACGCCAGCGGTGCCCCAACCAACTTGGCCGCCGTCGCGAAAGTCGTGCGGGACGCGAATGGTCGTCCGAAACTCGCTGCGAGTTCGTGGCCGAACACGGGCATCGGGCGATTGAATCTTGATGGCTCGCGCGGGTCCTGCTCGGCTTGCCATTCGCGACATGACTTTTCGCCACGTCGCGCGCGACAACCTGAGAACTGCGGCAAATGTCACCTTGGTCCCGACCATCCCCAAAAGGAGATCTACGAAGAGTCGAAACACGGCGTTGCGTTTCGCGATTTGCATGATCATATGAATTTGGATGGAGATACCTGGATCCTTGGCAAAGACTACGCTCAAGCCCCCACCTGCGCGACCTGTCACATGTCGGGGCATTCCAAAAACGGCGGCAAGGTCACCCACGACCCGAGCGAACGAATCTCGTGGACGAATCGCCCACCTGTTAGCCTGGCGATGGACACCGATGCTGAGGGCAAGGTCATTACAGAAACGGATCCAGAAAAGCGTCAGGCGCTCATCCACAGTTCATGGCAATCGAAACGCCAAAATATGGAACAAGTCTGCCTTCATTGCCACACGCAGCCTTACGTCGAATCGTTCTACAAACAGTACGACGATTTCGTCGTGAACTACAACGAAAAATTTGCCAAACCGGGCCAAGCTATAATGGCGGCATTGGCCAAGGAAAAACTATTGACCCCAATGCAGTTCGATGAAGAAATCGAATGGACTTGGTTCTATCTCTGGCACCACGAGGGGCGGCGCGCACGGCATGGTGCTTCCATGATGGCGCCGGACTACGCCCATTGGCACGGCATGTACGAAGTTGCCGAACGTTTTTACGTCGAGTTGATTCCACAAGCCCGTGAAATTGCGGGGCATGCGGTAGCTGACGGTAAAGAAGCCGAGGGGGGAGCTGTCTTGAAAGTCATCGACGATATCCTGGCACGACCAGAACACACTTGGTTCGAAAAAGAAAAAGCCAAACGCGAGAAAACCGCTTCAATGCCCGAACCTGAATTGAAGAAAGTCATGGAACTATGGGAGATCGCAAAATCAGCTGACGAAAGCACGGCGTCTGTAAGCGGCGCACCTAGTCTTCAGTCGGCGGCGGACGCTAACCAAGACTAGTCATCTAAACCAGAATTCTCGCATCGTCTACAATGCGCCTCGACCAATCCTAATAATTGTAGACACACGCATCCGGGAATTTTTGGTATGATTTCGTTGACCGCGAAGTACGCATTGCGGGCAGTCGTTTTTTTGGCGAAGCAAACAGATGAGTTCACCAGTCGCGTGGCGATTGCCGAGGCGACGATGGTGCCGGTGGACTATCTGTTGAAGGTCTTGAACGGTTTGGAGTTTGCAGGCATCGTTGGTTCGCGACGAGGCCCGGGTGGCGGCTATCGGCTGAACCAACCTATCGCCAAACTTACGGTTCTCGATGTGGTTACTTCCGTTGATGTGATTCCAAGGATCAAAGAATGTCCGTTGGGGATAACATCGCATCGAAAACTGTGTCCACTCCACCAACTGCTGGATAACGCCAGTGCTTTGGTTGAAGACTCGTTTCGCAAGACGACGATTGCAGACCTTTTGGAGACAACGCCCAAAGGGTGTGATTTTCCAGATTAACGTCCTTACTGCTTTCAACCTATCGGAATCAATCATGACTGATTCGAAATCAACCACGTCGCGCAAGGGAGTTGCAATCGGGTTGTTGATTGGTGGTTTGACTTTGGCCGTGATTATTGTCTTGACCGTTGTGTTGAGCCTCGGAAAACGCGCTGCGATTGGTGCCTCGTTTGAGCCAAATCCTATTCAAAAGAATCCGAAGCATTCGTCATTGTCCGATTCGTCTCGACCAAATCATGTTTTGTTTCCGGTTAAGATCAACCGCCCAAATTCTGGTCCCCGTGTCGACACAGACATTTTCGACAATGACGGGCAGCCTGTAACTGTCTCCTGTCAAACCTGCCATGCAACCCGCGCGGCGAATTTTGAAAATCGTATTCCAACGGACCTAAACGAGTTTCATAACGGCTTAGAGTTTTCACACAGCTCAGTAAGTTGCTTAAGTTGCCACAACTCTGACAATTACGATTTCCTCAAATTGGCCGATCAAACTCGCCTTGAATTTGTTGATGTGATGACTTTATGTTCTCAGTGTCATGGGACACAGCGCCGCGATTACGATCACGGTGCTCACGGTGGTATGAATGGTTACTGGGATTTAACGAAAGGTCCCAGAACTCGCAACAATTGCGTCGATTGCCATGACCCGCATGTTCCAGCATTTCCAAAAATGCGCCCCACATTTAAACCACATGACCGTTTTTTGAGTCCGACCGAACCCAAGGCCGAAACGCATGCCAAGTAACGAACCCCACGTGCCGCCAGCTACCAACAAGGCTTCTGCCTCGTTGCCGATCATCGGGCAACCGAGCACGCGACGCACGGCGCTGAAGGGTGCCGCGTTGACGCTTGGCCTTGCGGCGTTTGGAAAAGCGATTTGGCCGATGATCTCGATCCCCGAAAACGTTTCCCTCGATGAGTTCTTGCAACAGCATTACAAGGAACTATCCGCCGACGACAAACAAAAGGTCTTCGCTCGCCTCGCTACCGAAACCAAAGAAAAATACGGAGCCAAAGTTACAATCAACGATCAGCGTCCGATTCCTGGGGTCAAATTTGCTTACGCAATCAACCTCAGCAAATGCAATGGCAACGGCAAATGCATGGAGGCGTGCAATATCGAAAACAACCACCACCGTGGAGTCGATCAGTCCTACATCCGCGTGCTGGAGATGACGAAGGGATCGATGGAAATGGAACATGGCTCGACGACCTACACGCACGACGTGCCGCAGGATGACAAGTTCTACATGCCGGTTCAATGTCAGCAATGCGATAACCCACCATGCGTGACCGTCTGTCCTGTTGAGGCAACTTGGAAAGAAGAGGACGGCATAGTAGTCGTGGATTACAACTGGTGCATCGGTTGTCGTTATTGCGAGGCCGCCTGTCCCTACCATGCGCGGCGTTTCAACTGGGAACAACCTGAGATCGCGGCAGAAGAGGTGAATCCAAACCAGGGCTACCTGTCGAATCGTATTCGCCCGCAAGGGACGATGGAAAAGTGCCATTTCTGTTTGCATCGAACGCGTGAGGGGCGTTTGCCTGCTTGCCTTGAGGCCTGTCCCACCGGCGCTCGCGTCTTTGGCAATATCAACGACCCCGATTCCGACATCAATTGGATCTTGAAAAACAAGCGGGTTTTTGTGCTAAAAGAAGAACTCGGGACCGAACCTAGTTTCTTTTATTTCTTTGATTCTTAGTTTTCGTTCAAGGACATTTTTTGAGCATGGCGAGTGTTATGGAATCAACTCGGTTGAACGGCGAGAAAAATGCCGTCCAGAGTTATCCAGGTTTCTTGTGGTGGGCCTTGGGCCAAGCCACGAATGGAAGCTGGAAATTCTATGTTTGGATGTTTGCGCTCACGGCCGTATTTTTAGTGGGAGCCAATGCTTGGGCCGTTCAAGTCGCCAACGGAATGATCGTGACGAACATGACCGATCATGTGAGCTGGGGGCTTTACATCGCCAACTTTACTTTCATGGTCGGCGTCGCGGCTGGCGGAGTGATGATGGTCATTCCCGCGTATCTGTATCACGACCGGAAAATGCATGACATTGTTATCTTGGGTGAATTGATTGCGATCGCGGCAATCGTAATGTGCCTGATGTTTGTTGTTGCAGATTTAGGAAAGCCCGAAAGGTTTTGGCATTTGATTCCGTTTATTGGTCGTTTCAATTGGCCCATGTCGATGTTGACCTGGGACGTGATCGTACTCAACGGGTATCTTCTTCTAAACCTACACATTTGCGGTTACATGCTTTACATGCGCTATTTGGGTCGGCAACCCAATCCCTCGTGGTATGTACCATTCGTGATGGTTTCGATTTTCTGGGCGATTTCCATTCACACGGTGACGGCATTTTTATATTGCGGATTGGGTGGTCGACCATTTTGGAATTCGGCATTACTCGCGCCACGATTTCTGGCAAGTGCCTTCGTCGCCGGTCCGGCATTTATCTTATTGACACTCGTGGTGCTGAAAAATGTCGTTCATCGCCCAATCAATGACGAACCAGGACGGGTGCTGGTGAACATTGTGCGAGTGACCATTCTTGTGAATTTGGTGATGGTGATCTCCGAGGTCTTCACTGAGTTTTATACGGGGGGCGGACATACGGCTTCGGCCCGGTATTTGTTTTTGGGTTTGCATGGGCACTATGGACTGGTGCCGTGGATTTGGACAGCGATCGTGTTCAATATTGTTGCGGCGTTTCTGTTTTTGAGTCCATGGGTTTTACGATACACTTGGGTACTCGTCGTGGCGTGCACGCTGGCGTTTGTCGGTGCCTGGATTGAAAAAGGCATGGGGTTGATTGTGCCAGGATTCGTGCCGAGCACACTGCATGAGATAGTGGAGTACACGCCGAGTCTGGTGGAATGGAAGGTCACGGCCGGAATCTGGGCAGCCGGAATGATGGTTTTGACCATCTCGCTCAAAATGGCGATCGCAGCATTCACGCGTCATCCTACATTGGAAATCCACTAGTCGGGATTGACATGACTGAAATAAACAATCAACCGCGTGTGATTGATATAAGACCGTTTGGAGATCGATTGGCGGATGAACGCACGCAGCGGCTTGTCAAAACCGATCAATTTGAAATCAAACGTCTCATATTGGCTAAAGGCCAAGTTCTTGCGGAACACAAAGCACCGGGGCCGATCATCGTTCAATGTCTGGAAGGTCACATGACCTTTCATTCGATGGGTAAATCGCACGAACTAGCGGCCGGGCAACTGATATTTTTGCCGGGTGGAGTATTGCACTCGGTTACAGCCCATCAGGCGTCTTCGTTCTTATTGATCATTGTTTCAACAACAGCATGAAACGAAATAAGGTAGCAACCAATCCAATATTTTGATGACGAAACCCTTTGGACTGTCACGGGGGAATCCCCCACGAACGTCGCAGAAAAATGATTCCCAAGATTCGCAGCAACTACATCCACGCGGAATTGCCACCGTTAACTGCAATCGTTTGACCGGTCACGAATTTGGCTTCTTGGCTGGCGAGATAACAGCAGGCATGCGCGACATCTTCGGGCGTTCCCCAGTGTTTCATCGGAATCGTTGCCAGATAGCGATCCTTCATTTCTTGAGGATCTTTTTCATGTCGCTCCACAGGAATCCACCCCGGTGCAACCATGTTGACGGTAATTCCAAAAGGAGCTAATTCTTGTGACATGCTTCGAGACCAGCCGACTTGAGCACCTTTGGCAGCCACGTAGGCGCTGAACGGTGAAACCGCCTTGTGAAAGACCTCGCTGGTGATGTTGATGATGCGTCCCCATTCTTGTTGTTTCATGTTTCCAAGTACTCGGCGCGTCACGAGGAAGGGACTTTTAACGAAGAAGTCCAACATTGACTGATAGATTTCCCAGTCATATTCCTCGATTGTTTTTAAGGGCTGGTCGCAGGTTGCGTTGAGCACCACAATATCAACGTTTCCGAGCAACCGTTCTGTTGCCGTAACAAGATGATCGACGCCCGATTCGGATGTGACATCGGCTTGGATTTTAGCGGTGCGAATACCAGCTGCTTCGTATTCGGTGACGGCCCGCGTGGCCCTAGATTCGTTGTTGGAAAAGTTTACCGGTATCGATGCGCCTAGCTTACCCAACGCCAGGCCAATTTCCTTTCCCAACCCGGTGCTATTCCCGGTGACGATGGCCGTTTTTCCAGAAAGATCCAAACGCATTTTCGATTCCATGGTTGCTGAAAGAGATTGTTTTTCGAGTGCTATTCAAGAACAGAATATAGTCCATGCAGAGATCGCTGGGGAGTGAATCATCAGCTCCGCCCTCGGAGTCTGGATGGCGATCGATTGTATCTAGGCGAACCGAGCGGTCAAAATACTCAGCCGACGCTCTTTCGTCGTTCCAGCCGTTTCGTCGTCAATTCTACTTGACTGTGTCGTCGTCGATGGGCTGGTCGACCTTCTTGAGGAATTTAAAGATATCGCTTCCTGTGGTCAGAATCAGCGTGCTCTCTTGATCGAGCATTTTTTGGTAGGATTCCATGGTCATAATGAACTCATAAAAAGCGACTGATTCCTTGTTTTGGTTGTAGGCTCCGGCGTAAATCTCGGACGCCTTGGCGTCCGCAACTCCGCGAATCTCTTGCACCGTTTTGTAGGCTTCAGATTCGATTCTCAGTAAGTCACGTTCACTCTTGCCCATGATCTTTGCCGCTTCGCCGGCACCCTCGCTACGAAAGCGTTCGGCAATCTGTTGACGTTCACTGATCATGCGTTCGAAAATACGTTCACGAACACTGTCGTTGTAGTTGATTCGCTTGAAGCGGACGTCCAGCAATTCGATCCCGAAATCAGTAACTTTGTCGGCAGCCTTGCTGAAAATCTCTGCTTCAATTTTGGCGCGGCCCATGGTGATCGGATATAGCATGCCAATGTTGCCTGGCGCATCGACTAGAGTTGTGTCCTGGTCCGGTTGGCGGTCTTTCGTGGTGCGGATGACTTCAATCAGTTCATGTTTGGCGATGGCGTTGCGGGTCTCACTTCCGAGGATGTCATCTAAACGAGACTGGGCGCTACGCTCGTCTCGTAATCGCAGGAAAAACTGTTTGGCGTCCCGGATTCGCCAGCGCCCGAACGTATCAACCACGATGTAGGTTTTGTCTTTGGTTGGCATCTCGGTGGGACGACCGTCCCACTCGAGGATTCGCTTCTCGATGCGAGTCAATTCCTGGATGAAAGGGATCTTAAAGTGTAACCCAGCGTCGCTGATGGGATCACCAACGGGTTTACCGAACTGAGTAATGATGACCTGTTCGGTTTCAGATACAGTGTACGCGCTGCTAAAACCGATGAAGGACGCCAATACCAGGGCCAGCATCGCAATGAGGAATAAAGCACGGATCATCGTTTGTCCCCTTTGGGGTCCGTTGACATTTGCAGCAATGGCAAAATTTGACTGGCTTTCTCGTCGAGGATAATTTTCTTGCCTAGTTTGGGGACAACGTCTCGCATCGTTTCGATGTAGATACGCCGCTTGGTCACCTCTGGGGCTTTCAGGAACTCGGTAAACACAGCATTGAAGCGCGATACATCACCCTCGGCTTCATTGACACGTTTAAGCGCGTACCCCTCGGCGGCTTGAATCTTTTGATCGGCTTCGCCACTAGCTCGAGGAACAACTTTGTTGTATTCACCGTTGGCGACGTTGATCAATTTTTCGCGTTCTTGTTGGGCTTGATTGACTTCGTTGAACGAAGGTTGAACCGGCATGGGTGGATTGACATTCTTTAGTTGTACTTGATCGATGCTCAGACCAAGCTGGAATTTGTCCACAAGTTCTTGAAGTTGGGTCAGAGCCTCTACTTCGATCTCTTGCCGTCCCACAGTGATAACTTCGTCCACGGTGCGATCGCCAACCACGGTACGCATGACGGATTCAGAAATATCGCGTAGCGTTTCACCGGGGTTTCGCACCTCAAACAGGAACAACTGCGGTTCCCGAATTCGATATTGAATAATCCACTCCACAGTGGCAGCATTGAGATCTCCCGTGACCATGCTGCGTTCTTCGACTTGTTCGGAGGAAAACTGCGTTGGGTTCGAGGCGCCCTCGGTACCAAAACCAAACTCCTGTTTCAGCTGACGTTTTACCGGAACGATGGATACTCGATCAATGCCGAAAGGAATCTTGAATCGTAAACCAGGCTCCACCGTGTGGACGAACTTGCCAAAACGAAGAACGATTCCTTGCGATTCGCCTTCGACCGTGTAAACGGACGTGTAGGCCAAAATGACCAACAAAATGATGGAAGATCCCCAAAGGAAAAAACGACGAAACTCCCCCATTCTCCTCCAGTCGATGTTTCGCCAGTCGATGTTTTGCCAATCTATTTCTCGTCGGCCGTCGCGATCAAAACTCATCTGGCTGACCGATCGTAACAATGAATTTGACAGTACATCGCAACGAGATGAAGGAAGTCATCGCATGGTGACGTGGGACTCGCGGCTACGCCCGGTTTGGTGAAGATGATGATATTCTCCAAGTTGTGAAAAGTCGGATTGCTTGTAGGTTTAGTATAGCCCGTAACGCCTGCCCGCTCGGATTTTTATGCCAAATGGTAGCGATTTAATGACAACTGTTCGAGGTTTTTATCCTAGAGACTGATAAAACGGGCGTGAGAGCTAACTGCTGATGCTCCGTCGATTCCTGCACGCGATACGGAAGTCGCATTGTCCTTCGGATCTGTATGGGGGCGGCCACCAAGACTTACAACGGGGTAAGAAATTGCGGCTGGCGAAAAAATCGTGTGAAATACAATCAATCAATATCTTGCTCACTATCAGGCAGAGCGACCACGCCAGGGTTTGGGAAACAAGTTGATTAAACCAATCGAACATCAACAGGACGTCAGCGAAAAGATCGAAACGACCCAACGCCGCGGTGGTCTGTTTCGATCGTATCGCAGGGGAGCCTGAGTTCGGCGACTCCATCGTCAATCCAGCACAATTGGCTCGGTCGCTGCTGCGCCCTTTCCAAATAAGTCACTAGTTTTAACCAATTTGGGCGAACTTTCGAAACAATCTCAGCGGAGTAACCGGATTACAAATGATCATCGAGCCAGTTTTTCATCGCTCAAGATGTTCGTTTGAGTTTTTTGCCCCCACGTAATCCCATCTAAGTCGCATAAAAGTAAGGTGTGAAGGCCTTGATTTCCGAAAACAAGACTCCGGGCGATGGAATGTTTCATGGCTCAATTCCATAGTAGCAACCGTTGGTAATCGGTTTCGACGGCAAGCCGCTCATGAAAACGGCGTCAAACGACCTTGTTTGCCACGCAATCATTCTGTTTGCCTTCCCTGTAACCAGGGTTACGCCATATTGAAACGCCTGCAAAAATCGCAGCAACTACTAATATTCCAGCATATAAATGTTGCGAAAAGGGCCACTGCTCGACTTCAGGAAAAAGCGTGATAGAGAGGAAGACACAGTAGTTACCGGCCGTATGAAAAATTATCGACAATAATGCGCTGCCGCCAGAGCGTAGAAAAAACCAAGTGTGCAAGAAAGAAAAGGCCACATTGTTAAATAAATAACTCAATAAAAAGTCCAGAGTAATGTCAAATCTTTCCGTCGCAACATACAGAGGAAGGTGCCAAACGAACCAAACGACTCCAATCAAGGCTGAGGCGAATATCACACCATGTTTTTCCAGTAAACGAGGCAAAAGGAAACCGCGCCAACCAACTTCTTCGCCTATAGGACCATCAACAATCGCGAAGAAAAAGAAAATCAGAATTAGCTTGGGGAGCGATACACTTTTCAAGTTTAAAACCAAGTCGACTCCAGCAGAATGGACTAGGAAAAGCAAAACCAGGTTGACAAGCACCGGGACAACGATGGCTGACGCGAGTAACCACAGTGGGATGCGCCACATTGTCACTCGCATCCACAGTTCTCTTAGACCATTACGTCCATAGACAACGGCCGCCGCAATAATGGCCGCCAGGCTCGGCCCATAGCCCCTTAATGCTCCCATCAGGTCTGATGAGGGGTCGAATGGCAGCAGCTCCTGATCAGATAGAAAAAATAAGCCCCAATATGAATAGGAGAAACCAATGGCGAGTACTACGAACAAAAGGGAGGAACGATTACTTTTATTCATTAATTTGTCTTGCCTTTGATGGAATTAGAATCTCTGGAATTGAGTTGGTAAGTTCAGATTCTACGAAAGTCCCAGATCTCGTACACGCCGAATGTTCACCTCTTCACAATAAGCATAGCGTTGGACTTTTCAGGACGAAACTTCAGAAGGTGGTTGCCTGGATGTGAGAAGTCCTCAGCGAGAAAGTTCGGATTCGATACACACCCCAGCATTGCAGCTGGCTCAACGCTGCTGAAAACAAATTGAGTCTCATGACTCGTCAATGCATCCTGGCCTCGATGGCAATTTTAAATTGACGACGCATGATTGAAACTCAGCTCAACCTACCCCAAAATCTATCCTTGACACTGTACCATTCAATCTTTCAGTGGGTGCCAGTAGACCAGCGATTCTTCAATTTCAGGATTGTTCACTATGCGAATAGCTCACGGATCTATCATTGCCGCAACGTTCGTTTGTCTGGTTTTTTCGCTGCCCTTGCAAGCGCAGGTCTCGGACACCGGAGAACCGGCTCAGGTACTCGTGCTCGGGACGTACCACTTCGCCAATCCTGGCCTCGATG
>JAHEAM010000505.1 GCA_024642765.1 Planctomycetaceae bacterium | reverse complement strand
CAAAACAAACGTTAAGCGTTGAATCGCCGCCTCTGTGTTTGCACAGTTGTTCGATCGAGTTTGCGCACCCCAAACGTGGCGAAAAGATTTTGCTGGAAGCAGCACTTCCACTTTGGGCTGGCCTGTAGGTTTATTTCGAGAATTTCGTAATCAAGTAATCGGCAACACCTGGGGCTAATCGGTCGAACCAAACCAGGGCCTTGCCGCCGGCAGTCAAGATGACCTCGCGTTTTCCCATACGCATCGATCTTGCGATGATTTTGGCAACTCGCTCTGGAGACATTGCTCGTTTTCCCTTCCAATCGCGCGGCGCGGAGTCTTCAATCGCCGAATCGAAAAAGTCGCTATCGGTCGTGCTGGGACTAACAAGTAAAACATCGATACCGTCAGGCTTCAGCTCAGCACGCAAAGCATCGCTGAAACCATGCAAGGCAAACTTGCTGGCGCAATACTCGCTTTTCAATGGAACAGCTCGATGCCCCAATACGCTACTAACGTTTACGATCACGGGACGAACGCCTCGCAACAACGCCGGATACATTTCGCGAATCAATTCTGCTGCTGCAAAAAAGTTGACCTCAAAGACCTGACGCAACCTTGCTTCGCCGGCGTCGACAAAGGCTCCCATGGCACCCACACCAGCACAATTAATCAGGCAATCAAGGCCATTCCAATGTTCGTTGACCCAATGCTTCAATTGGGCACGAGTCTCTGGATTGGTAATGTCGCCTGCCAACATTTCGCATGTCACATCCTTGCTCAGGATTGTTTTCAGCTCAAGCAGTTTCGACTCGCGACGTGCGGTCAACAGCAACTTACATCCGCGTGCGGCCAATTCACGTGCCAGTGCGTAGCCGATTCCCGACGATGCTCCGGTTAGCAATACGCTGCATCCGTGTAAATTTCGTCGTGTCACTAAATATCACTTTCTACGTTTTGGCGGAATATGCGTTGACAAAAGACCACAACTGGCCCATGGGATGCGGGTGTCACGATCGCGGTTATCGAAATGTCACCCTTCGTGCGGATGCGGCGAAGTTGCTCAAAGGTTTCTTGTTCAATTGCCCTCTTTTTCCATTCGATTTTGCCAAAACCACGCTGTCGAATTGCGTTGGCTATTTTTTCGATTTGAAGGGGCACGACCTCGACCACCTTAAACGCCGCAAGTAGTTTTGTCTCGATGAGGGAATTGCCGGTTAAGTAGGCAGCGCCTCTGCCGACTCTTTCCAAGGCAAAGTTTCGTGCAAGGCCTCGATTAAGTTTGCCAGCCAAGACAACGGAATGCGGTTCAAAAATATACTCGCCGACTTGTTTGGCGATTGAAACGGTGGAAAACTGAATGTCATTCTCAAAAACCAGTTGATCGAAAACGCCTTTGCGATCCACAACAGTTGCCGAAGACTTGCCGTTGGGTTTTTGAGGATGATTGAACCACACTATTTGTTGCTTCGCTTCGCGGCTTTCGCCGATCCACTCACAGTGAGTCTTTTCTCTCAGCTCATGAGGCAATTTGGAAGCGGGAGCCAATTTGATGGCAGCAAGTCGGTTGCCGATGGCTGCAATAATCGATTGGAGCGATGGTGAAAAATCATTCGGTAAAATGGTTCGGCCCGCGACTCGACGATCGGGATCGAAGTGCAAACACTCAAACTCAGTGCATACTTCACGGCTAAACTCGACGGCTCTTGTCTCGAAATTGGTTCGCTCGTAGAGCTCCAAGTTCGCAGCTGAAAACTGGCACATGAGTGACTGTGAGTCGATCGCAATTACCCGCCGACCAACGGCCAAACCAATTGCATCCCCGCCAATTCCACAGCAAATATCGGCCACATCAACTCCTGGTGGGAACAAGGACGCTTTGTAACGTGAGATTCGTTCAGAAGTCGCTTGTTCGTATCCAACCTTTGTGAACAGCATATTCTCCGCGCGGGAAAATTTTGCTTTGGCCTTGATTTGCAATTGACTCAGTTCCATGACTAACGCGGAATGCTCGGGAAGTAACGTTTTGCGGAGTCGTTTGACAACTCGCAGCGCATTTTCATGGTCTGCCAGCATTTGGCGAGCAAGTTCGCAGGCTTCGCGCGCCTCGGGGCTCAGCAGCCAGGCAACTTTACTCATAAGAAATATCGCAATACTCGTGGATCGAAGTCATCAACTTGTAGCTCATTCTAGCCGCAATAAATCAAAATGTTGATGCCAGCAGAAACGCAAAAGTTAGAGTGTTAACCGTTTGGTTACTGTTTGCCTGATCCGGCCCTGCGGACGAACCGATATTTCCAACGTAGCCAAACTGCTGACCCACTGTTAAGTGAAGCACGCGCGAACTGCGGATTGGCCTCGCAAGGATACACCACATATCAATTTTCATTATGTTTCTTTTTGATAGGTCAACAGCCGTAACGCGTTGAGCACGACTAGCAGCGTAGAGCCTTCGTGTAAAAGAACGGCGAAGCCGATATTGAGGCCGATGATGGTGGCGGGCACGAGAATGGTTACCATGCCAAGACTGTACCACAGGTTTTGGCGGATAATCCGATTGGTTTGGCGACTAAGCCCAATTGCAAACGGTAGTTGCGTCAGGTCGTCAGCCATTAGGGCGACGTCCGCCGACTCTAGTGCAACATCCGAACCGGCCGCACCCATCGCAATTCCGACGGATGCATTGGCCATGGCGGGAGCATCGTTGACTCCATCCCCAACCATGGCAACCTCCCGTTCGATCCGAATTTCTTGGATCGCGGCGACTTTTTCGGCAGGCATTAAATCTCCCCAGGCGACGTCAATACCGACTTCTTTGGCAACGGCATCTGCGACTTGTTGGTTGTCGCCAGAGATCATGATCAATCGCTCGATACCTAATTTACGAAGACTGGCAATCATGGATTTAGCCGAATCTCGTGGTGTGTCCATTAAACCGAACACACCAAGGTATTGCTCGTCGCGACGAACGATCATTGTGGTACGCCCCTTTTTTTCAAGTTGCTCGACAGACGAACGCAAATCGAGCGGAAGAGGCTGTCCACCGACTTCCGCAAACAGGTCGTGTTTGCCAATGTAGACAGTTTTCCCATCCACAACCGCTTTGATTCCTCGCCCTGTTAGACTTTGAATGTCATGG
>JAHEAM010000068.1 GCA_024642765.1 Planctomycetaceae bacterium | reverse complement strand
AAAATGGCGCAGATTACTCCGCTCCAGGCCCTCAAACGCTACTGGGGTTACGAACGCACTCGTCAACGACGAAATCGAAGCGATCGTTGCCACTGTCGCGTTTGGAATGGGAATCGACAAGTTCGTAAGGTGATTCACGCTGAAATGCCCAAGTCGATCGAGGCCAATCAACATAAAAGCGGTCGGGCCCTTCGAGATGGACTGGAAGCCGAATGCCGGATGTTTCATTCCCCCAACGACTTCATGAACTGGCAACGCATCATCGAGAATTCGCTACAAGAAAACCGCGATCGCTCCCTACAAACGCTCTAGCAGATCAGCCAGTTTTGCACCACGATCACGTGCCGACTTCGCTTGTTTCGACAGAAGTTATTTTTCACGAGGGCCACCGATGCTTTTTCGTGAGAGCGAAATACGACCGTCCAACTCCTAGGATTCGTCGGTATTGAGAAGTGCGTCGACGTAGGCATCGACGGAAAACTCCGCAAACGCGTCGGAAGTTTCGCCTAGGCCGATGAATTTAACTGGCAAGTTGAATTCCTGCCGAATTGGAATCACAACGCCGCCTTTTGCCGTTCCGTCAAGCTTGGCAAGCACAATGCCTGTGCACTCGGCCGCCGCTGAAAAACCTTTCGCCTGGCTGATTGCGTTTTGCCCGGCCGTCGCGTCCAGGACTAACAGGACCTCGTGCGGCGCGTCAGGAATCACCTTGCTAATCACCCGTTTGATTCGGCTGAGTTCGTCCATGAGGTTTGTTTGCGTTTGTAACCGTCCGGCCGTATCAACAATACAAATGTCTGCATTTTCGTTTTTCGCCGCTTCAGCTGCTTTATATGCGACACTTGCAGGATCACTGCCTTGACGACCCGTTACAATTTTTGCGCCCAAGCGTTCTGACCAAATGGTAAGCTGTTCAACAGCTGCCGCGCGAAATGTATCCCCCGCGCCTAACACGACCGATTTGCCTTGCGCTGCAAAACGATGCGTTAGTTTTGCGATGCTAGTCGTTTTGCCCGAGCCGTTGACGCCGACAACCATGATCACCGTTGGCCCAGAGGCAGCGAAGTTGATCCCGGCCTGATCTTGCTTCATGATTTCGCGAATGGTAGTTCGTGCCGAATCCATCAAGTCGCTCATGTGAACTTTGCGACCGCGAAACTTTTGCTTGATTTCGTCGCGAATTTTCGCAGCAGGACGATTTCCCATATCCGTTTTCACCAAATATGTGAACAGTTCGTCGAGAAAGGTGTCGTCAACCAGTCGACCTTCCTTGCCGACCAAGTCGCGGATGTCGGTGTTGAGGACCTGAACTGTTTTCTTGAGAGCCTGTCGAAAACGCCCGAACATCCCGACCTTTTCAGGCTGTGCGGCGACGGGTGGTGTGGCTGCAAGCGGAGCTGACGGTGCCTCCTGTTGCTCTAGTTCGAGTTCAACGATCGGACTGGCGTCAACGGTTTCAGCAGAAACTTGCTCCGAAGGATTTTTTTTCTTTCCAAATGGATTCCAAATCGCCATTTCTGATTCTCGACTATTTCATTGAATAGATTAATGGGCCAAGACGGAGGAAGTGCACCGTTCAGCCTTGATTAGGTGCAAGTTCTTGCTCGCTTGTTTCGGAATCGGTTTTGGCAACAGCGTTCGGTTTTGAGTTGCGATAGATCCGATCCAAAATTCCATTTACGAACTTGGGTGAATTGTTAGCTCCAAATCGCCGAACAAGCTCGATAGCTTCATTCATCGCGACCTGGTGTGGCGTATCGGAATACAAGAATTCGAATGCAGCCAACCGAATCACGTTACGATCGATCGCAGGCATACGACTCAATTTCCAGTTCTGAGCGGCAGCCGATATTTTATCATCGAGTTCGGAACGATGTTGGCGCACCCCTAAAAACCATCTTTCTCCCAAAGCTATCAAGTCGGACTTCCCAAGCAAACGTTGGCTTAAGAACGAACGCCAATCGGATTGGCCACGTGGGTTGAGGTCGTCTTGAAACAATAACTGCAAAACGACTTGGCGAACTCGGCTACGACGTGACATCTAAGATATTTTTTTTCAGGCGACGGTAGAACCAGTGAAACAACGCGGTCAAAAGGAAATCAAGTACAACTCTGCTGAATCTGGGTTTTGAGGCGAAGCATTTCCAGCACTGCTTCCGTCGCCTCTTCGCCTTTATTGCCGACGCGCCCACCAGAACGCTCGACGGCTTGCTGAAGGGTGTTGCAAGTTAAAAGTCCGAATGCGATTGGCACACCGGACTCAAGTGCCATCTCGCCCACACTCAAGCTAACAAAACGATTGATATGTTCATCATGGCTCGTCTCGCCTTTGATCACGGCGCCGAGAGTGACGACTGCAGTAAAACGATCCGTATCAATCAACCACTGTGTCGCCAATGGAATTTCCCAGGCGCCGGGTACACGAACGACTTCGATAGCAGTTCGTTCTATTCCAGCGGCCTCAAAAGTCCGGAGCGCCCCCTCCACCAGTTTCTCAGTGATCGATTCGTTGTATCGAGAAACAACGATCGCAAATCGCATTGAATTCATTGTTTCGGTCAACGACGGATCCATAAAACGCTAGACTTCCCTAATATGCTCTAAATTCCGCCAACCTTGATACTCATCAGGAATTCAGCATTGGTTTTCGTTTTTTTCAAACGCGTGATCAACATTTCCATGGCGTCGGTTGGGTTCATACTGCTCAGAGCTCGACGCACTTGAGTGACTCGACCAAACTCGTCGGGGTCCATCAATTTTTCTTCGCGACGAGTTCCACTGGCATTGATATCGATTGCGGGCCAAATGCGTCTATCAACCAGCGCTCGATCCAAAACGATTTCCATGTTGCCTGTCCCTTTGAATTCCTCGAAAATCACTTCATCCATACGGCTGCCTGTATCGACGAGGGCTGTGGCCAGAATGGTTAGCGAGCCGCCTTCTTCAATTTTCCGTGCTGCACCGAAAAATGCTTTTGGTCGTTGCATGGCATTCGCGTCTAAACCGCCAGACAATGTCTTACCAGACTGCGGAACTTCAGAATTCCAGGCCCGACCCAAACGAGTGATCGAGTCTAAGAAGAGCACGACATCAACACCAGCCTCAACAAGTCGCTTTGCTTTGTCAAGCACCATTTCCGAGACTTGAATGTGCCGGTTCGGTGATTCGTCAAACGTCGAGCTGATCACTTCACAGCGTTCTCCTCGGACCTCGCGCTCCATGTCGGTGACTTCTTCAGGGCGCTCGTCGACTAACAACATGATCACATAGGCTTGTGGATAATTCTTCAAAACCGCTCGAGCCATGTTTTGCATCAACATGGTTTTGCCAGCTCGTGGCGGGCTCACGATTAGACCGCGTTGCCCGAATCCAATCGGCGTCATCATGTCAACGACTCGCGTCGACATATCGGTTGAATCAAATTCCATAATGATTCGTTGGTCGGGATGCAAAGGCGTCAATTCGTCAAAATGCTTGACGTGATAATTTTCATCCGGGTCCAGCCCGTTAACGAGCTCGACTCGCAGCAGCGCAAAATATTTTTCGTTTTGCTTAGGCGGTCGAATTTGTCCGCAAACGCTGGAACCATTTCGCAAATTGAATTTCCGAATCTGGCTTGGCGAAACATAGATGTCGTCTGGGCAACTCAGGTAGGAAAATTTCGAGCTGCGCAAAAAACCAAACCCATCGGGCAAAATCTGCAACGTGCCTTCGCCGTACATCAATCCTTGGACTTTGATTCTCTGCTTGATGATTTTCAGCAAAATGTTTCGGCGTTCGGGATGCTCACCGATCTCGACGCCTTCCTTCTTGGCCTGCGTAAACAATTCGGGATCTGGCATGCGCAACAAATCGCTCACAGGAACTTCATCGTCAGTGACTGTTCGGCGAACATCTTCATGAGGTTCTGGCTTGATGTCTTCCATGGACGAACGCTCAGAAAAAGACAGGGGGTCACCAGCACCCTCGATTTCATCCAACTGCTCATTGACTTCGCTCGAAACCGCGCGAGGTCGTGATCGAGGCGTTGGGCGAGAAGACGCAGTTCTCGACGAAGAAGGCCGCCTTGGTCGTTCCGAAGAACGAGCGTTAGGGCGCGATGAATTTGACATGACTAAACTCCGAGAAAAGAGAAATGTGGAGTGACCGAATATTGGAGAGGTTGTTGAGATACAAAAAACAAAAAATCATGAAGCTCAATGAATCTTAGGTTATACGATTCTAACCTACCCGCATGGACCATTTCAACCTATTGCTTATCAACTGAAATTTAAACACAATTCAAAACAAAAAACGACTAGTCAAAAGCGACTACCCAATCAGCCATTGGTGCCAAAGGATTCTTGCTTGATTTACGACAGAAGTCTGTGCGCTTTCGTCGTTAACGAAAACATCGGTCGCCCGCTTGCGTTTTTCGCCAATGGAAAGTTGATTCTTTTCGCGAGCGAAAAACTGCTCCTTGGTCCAACCGCGAGTTAACGCACGTCCCAATCGCGTTTTTTCATTTGCTTCAACAAACAAAATCCGGTCGCACATTTCGTCCCAACCCGCTTTGAATAAAACGGGTGCGTCCAATATTACAACTTGTTTGTTAAGTTGTGCAATGTCGTCAAGCCGTTGCCTAATCAGCTTTTTAATTTCAGGATGGGTTATCTGTTCTAACTGACTCAATTTGCTATTGGAAGTGGCAGGTGCTAGTTCGGGGTTCGAATGTTGACTAATCGCAGCATCGGTAAAAACAATCTCAGCCAATTTCATTCGTGAAACTTGCTCATCTTGTCCGATAACACTGCGTCCAAATTGCTGAACAATTTTTTCGCGAACGCAACCGATCATTAAGACCTGGTGGCCCAACTGATCCGCATCAATTACCACCGCGCCCAACTGCTCAAACAAATGAGCAACATAACTTTTGCCAGATGCAATACCGCCAACCAATCCAATAATGATCATCAGCGGACTAGCTCACAGTTGGAATGCCAAGCCGACTCAATCAGCTGAAAAACGCGAAAGGAATGCACAAAACCAAAGCAATCGTCATTTAGAAGAGTATCAAATAATAACAAAGTCAAACCAGCACGAAAAGTCCTACCCAAAAAAACTTCAATGTTTTCGTGGCTCCACCGGATCGGTTGCGTCCCAATTCTTGCCAAACTCAATTGCCACTTTCAAGGGTACTGAAAGAGGCAATGCATTGGTCATTTCATGCCGCAATAACTCAGCAACCGCTTGAACATCAGTCAACTGGGATTCGACCACCAATTCATCGTGTATTTGAAGCAATAACTGTGCCGACAGTCCTGATTCCTTCAGCTTTTTCAAAACGTTGATCATCGCCATCTTGATTAAATCAGCTGCCGAGCCTTGAATGACCGTATTGATTGCAATTCTTTCTGGCAGAGTGCGACTGCGGTTTGCTGCAATCTTGCTCGAGTGGCGAACGCCCTCCACATCGCGTTTTCGCCCAAAAATAGTCCGCACGAATCGATCTTTGGCGGCTCGTTCTAGGACGTCAATCATAAACGCGTCAACCGCCGGATAGCGTCTAAAATAGGCTTCAATGAACGATGCTGCTTCGTTCTTCGAAATCCCGAGTTCTTTTGCGAGACCGAATGGGCTTTGTCCATAGATGATTCCAAAGTTGATCGCTTTGGCCTGACGCCGCATCTCCGCATCAACTTTATGCAGTTCAACTTGATTGACTTGCGCCGCGACCACTGAATGAATATCGTCGTCGCGTTCAAATGCCAAGCTCAACTCGCGATCGCCAGAAAAATGAGCCAGCATTCGCAACTCGATTTGCGAATAATCGGCGGCAACCAACCTTAGGTCAGTCCCAGCAGCAACAAATGCCGCTCGAATCCGCCGGCCTTCCTCGCGGCGGATCGGGATATTTTGTAAGTTCGGGTTTTTTGAACTCAAACGACCGGTTCGCGCGACATCTTGCATGAACGAGGTATGAACACGCCCCGTCCGAGGATTGATCTGCTGAATCAAAGCATCGGCGTAAGTGCTTTTGAGTTTCGCCAACTGACGATACTCGATCATCTCGCGAGCCAGCGGGTGCTTGTCAACCAACTCCTCCAAAACATCATTGTCGGTGCTAGCCGCTGATTTCTTTTTCTTCACTACCGGCAACTTGAGTTTAGTAAACAATATTTCGGCGAGTTGCTTGGGGGAATCCAAATTGAATTCTTCTCCGGCCAGCTGCTGAATCGCTTCTCGAAGACAATCAAGGCGTTCACCAAATTCAACACTCAGCGATTCCAGAACAGCACGGTCAACTGCAATTCCATGAAACTCCATCTCAGCCAACACAGACACCAATGGCATCTCAATTGAAGTAAACAGCTCGTGAAGGCCTTGTTCATGGAGTTGCGATTCGAGCAGAGGCTTCAATCGCAGCGGGACGTCCGCATCTTCCGCTGCGTAAGCCGTTATTCTTTCAACGGGAACCTCACTCATTAAAATCTGTTCTTTGCCCTTGCCAATTAGCTCAGTGATCTTGGTCGTCTTGTGTTGCAAAAAGCGTAGCGCAAGGTCGTCCATGTTGTGCGTGTTGCGGCCGGGATTGACCAAGTAGTCTGCCACCATCGTATCAAACAGTTCGTTTTCAACGACAATCCCCAATCCTCGCATTACAACCATATCGTATTTCAAATTCTGCCCAATCATCTGCAACGACTTGTCTTGCAAAATGTCTTTGAGCAATTCGATCAACCGGCCTTCATCGACAACCTTCGATCCCGCTGGCGCTCGAACGGGAATGTAAATCGCTTCGCCCGCTTTCCATGACAACGAGACGCCGACCAAATCCGCCCAGCAGGGCAGGGTAGAGGTCGTTTCGGTATCAAATGAAAACGATCCAACATTTCGAATCTCAGGCAGTAATTTCTGAAGTTCGTCTAAATCATCCAGCGTTTGGTAGTCGGCAACCCAGCGGCGAATCCGTGTTTTGGGAGCTAGTTTGGCCACGCGTTCGGTGAGCGCCCGGAAGCCCTTCGACTCGCAAAAAGAAACAGCCGCTCCCACATCCATTCCGCCCAACAATCCGTCTTCCCATCGAAATTCGATTGGCACTTGGGCGTCGAGTCGAACCAAAGATTTACTCAATAGGGCAACCTCGCGTGAGTCACGAATCTTTTCGCCCTTCTTGCCTTTGATTTCTGACCAGCGATCGAGAACCACCTCCAACGAATCAAACTGTTCCAGCAATTGCGTCGCCGTCTTCGGACCAATCGTTGCAATACCTGGAACATTATCGACCGAGTCGCCGACCAGAGCCTGAAAATCGACGACTTGATCGGGCCGGATCCCCCAATCTTCTTTAAGATGTTCTGCCTTGTACAAATTTCCTTTTCGCAAATTCAACAAAGAGACCTTGTTGGTAATCAGCTGCCGACAGTCTTTGTCGCTGGTCACTAAGACGCAGTCGCCGCCTCGTGCTTCGGTTTCGCGTGCAAGGGTAGCCAAAATATCGTCGGCCTCAAACCCCTTGAGGTCTAAGACCGGGATCGCCAACGAGCGTAACAAATTTTGAATCTCTGGAATCTGATTTCGCAAATCATCAGGCATCGGATCACGATGAGCCTTGTACTCCGGATAAAGCTCATTGCGAAAGGTCGTGTCGCTATAGTCAAATACCGCGAACAACAAGTCTGGTTTCCAGCGATCCATGATATCAAGAATATCGCGAGTAAATCCAAACACGGCGTTAACCGCTTGGCCATCCGGACCCGTCATTTCGCCGATCGCATGGAAGACTTGATAAATCAAAGAATGTGAATCGAGAACGAAAACCCGTTTGCCATCCAAATTCGTTGGATCAAATGGTTCCGAGTCCATTTGCGGTTCGGGTTCTACCGCAATGTCCAGTTCAATGCTGGTTTCCTCAGACTTTTGACCTTCAATTTCATCCGCGAAAAAATTCAGCGTCGTTTGCTTGCCTGAATTGGAATGAGACTTTCTTTTTTTCAAGAGTTAGCTTTCGGTTTGAGCGAGCGCAATGTAGACAGTCATCCAGAACGAGTTTGAGAATCTAACAAACCAATGACTAGTTCCCAACCACCTCAACTTGAATCAATCCAAACTAGGGCGAACAGGCCATCCTGGCAGGCCTACAGTCGAAAAAAATTTTGTCACGCCCTACAATTCCAATTACCGCCACAATCCGGCGCACTTCTAACGGTTATCATCCTAACAAAGCCAAGGATGGCGAAGCGACCATCGTTTGCCCGATATTTTAATGCGACGTAGAACCCGTTTAGGGCCATTCTATTAGTCCGTCAGGCGAATATATCAAACTACCTAACCACCAAAGTTTGACACTCAATTTGCCTGTATTACAATCTGTATAGCGGGTTTTTTGGTTTTGGGAGCATTCTGGCATGGTCGGCAGTCCGATCCATCGTGAGTTTTGTTTGCCATTAGTCTCGCGCACTAGTTCGTGTTCCTGATTTAACCATTCGCAAATCGTTTTTATCGTTCGGAGAATTTGAATGGCCGCTCGCGAAAATCAAGGTTATTTGATTGCCGTAATCATTTTGGTGCTGGCTTGCTTGATCTTGGCCTTACTTGCCTTCTTGGGTTTCTACAAGAGTTTCGAAAATCACGATTTGGCAACCCAATTCGAATCGAAGTTCAAACAAATGGAACGCGTAGCGGAGGCTTATCAACTTAAAGGCCAAATCGCGAGCGCCTTGATCGGCGAAAACTGTGAAAGCCTTGCCGAGATCGATACACTCGACAATAAACTCAATAGCCTGAAGGACCGAATTACAAACGAAACAGATCGATTGGAGTTATCGAATATCGAAACACAAGTCCAGAAGCTGATCGGTCAACACAACGATAAGAAACTTCTGTTCTTGGGTACTGCTGCCAATGCACAAACTGAAGACTTGACCTACATGGGCCTGCTCCAAAATTTTGCCGGCTCGATGGGACGCTTGGTAAATGACTCGGTTGTTTTACAAAACGAACAAACTCGAATCAAAGAAGAGGCTGATGCCAAAATCGACGCCAAACAAAAAGAAGTCGATCAAGCGCAAGCCGAACTTGTGAAAACGAAAAGCGAGTTGGATCAAGCCAGAGTTGATCATGACGAATATGTCAAATTGACGACCAGTACGTTGAACGAAATCCAACTTACGGTCAAGAGTGTCGAAGACGATCGAAACAACGTCCGCACAACGCTTTCAAACCAAGTGACCGACGCTCAAAACTTGCTGGCCCAAGCCGAAAAGAAATACAACGACGCGAAGAAACGTCTGGACGACTACGAACGTGAAAATTGGGACTTGGCTGACGGCAAGATCATGCGGGTCGCAAATAGCGAAAACATCGTTTACTTAAATCGAGGAGTGCTCGACGGTCTGAAGACAACCCAGACATTTTCTGTGTACGATGCGAACACGACAAATTTCGACAAAAACAACCCCAAGGCAGCGATTGAAGTGACTCGCGTTTTCGAAAAGTCGGCTGAGGCACGAATTCGCCAAGAAGACCCCCTCAATCCTGTTCTTATCGATGATGTGGTCGTCAATCCAGTTTGGGATCCGGGGCATAGTGTGCGGGTTGCAATCGCTGGCGTTTTTGATTTAGACCATGATGGTTTCGATGACCGTGATCGATTGATTCGAATGATTCAACAAAACGGTGGAACAGTGGTCGCCTTCAACGACAGTGAAGGCAACATTAGCGGTGAAATTGATTCATCCACACGATATTTCGTGCTTGGAGATCCACCTAAAATGGACAACGATACAAACCCTGAAATCAATCGAGCCATTCGGAAACTTCGTGACTTGGCCAAGGAGTATCAAATTCAAGAAATTGATACTCGAAAACTGCTGAACTGGATGGGGCAACATGGGCAGCCTCAAATCGAGCGACTAGACAAAGGAATTGGCCTCGACATTCGCCAACCTACTACACCGCGATAAATTTACCGCGATAAATTTTTAGCTCAGAAAATTCTGCGAATCACGTCTCACAATTTGTTCGCGAACGAAATTCTCAACGGCACAAACGAAACGTTTGTGCCGTTTTTTGTTACTTGCGGCCAAGTCCCGCTGCTTGGATTATTTTGAAACTCGGACCATGGACGGTACCTGCCAAACCCCCTATCCTATGGGCTGAGTACTAGGGCAACCACTTGTTACGCCCAGTGCAACAGCTTTTTGCTGAACCCGCGTCGAAATTTTTGCTGAGTAGTGCGGGCCGAATAACGGCGACCGCATTTCAATTCGACCAATACACAAGAGACGCAGTCGTCTACTAGGCCAAAACGTATTTGCCATTCGAGCAAACAGTTTTCAGGTCTACATCGCCCTCGTTATTGATTTCTGTTTCTAACAAAAAACTTCACAGTCAAAGGAGCATCAAATGAATCTAGTTGACATGTTAAAGAGCCAAATTGGCGGCGCTGTTGCTGGCCAAATTGGAAAATCACTGGGGATCGATGAAAAAACAGTTGCAACGGGAATTGGTGCGGCGATCCCAACCATTTTGGGTGGCCTCCTCAAGCAAGCTTCGTCGCCCGGCGGTGCAGACCAACTCAACAAGACGCTCGACAAAGACGATTTCGACGGCAGTATTTTTGATAAACTCTCCGATGTTTTGACCAATGGCAAATCAGGCGGCCTTACCAATCTCGGTGGAAGCTTGAGCTCAATGATTTTTGGTGACAAAGGTTCAGTGATTTCATCCGTGCTTGGAAAATTGATGGGGTTGGATTCGTCCAAGGCCGGTTCGTTGCTTGCGATGATTCTACCGTTGATTATGAGCTTCCTCGGCAAAACGAAACGCAGCAACAGTCTCGACGCCTCGGGTTTCACCAAACTATTGATGTCGCAAAAGGACAACATTGCCTCTGCAATGCCTAAAGGAATGGCTGAAACGCTGGGAATTGGTAATTTACTCAGCGGTGGAGCCAGCGTTCGACAATCGCGACCCACTCAACAGCAATCGTCAGGTGGCAGCAGTGGAATTCTAAAATTCATCATTCCACTGGCTATCCTTGCGGGACTTGGAATCTTTCTCTTCAAATACTTGAATCAACCGCCCACAAAGACGGAACCCAATACGAATTTGCCAAATTTAGTGAATAACGATGAACCCGAACTGCCAACTGAAATTGCCGGCGTTGGCGATATCTTCAAAGATCTCACCACATTACTCGCAGGCATCAAAGACGAGGTAACTGCCCAAGGCGCCTTCTCTAAACTAACGGAAGTAAACGACCAATTGGGCGGGTTTGCAGAGGGCTTCAAAAAGCTTCCTGCTCTGGTCCGCACGGCTGCCGCTCCGAAAATGGCGAGTTTGTTCAAACCAATTCAAGAAATGATCGACAAGGTAATGGAGATTCCTGGTGCCAGTGCAATCTTGAAACCAATCGTCGACAAGTTAATGGGCAACATTAAGTCTCTGATTGGTCAATAAATTAGCTCTTAGATTTATCCTGAAAACCACAACATCGGCGTTTGCAAAAACGGCGATTTTTTTATGGTCTAAGCTCCCGTAGGCATACAACTCAAGCGTCCAGAGCCACGACCTAAAACCGCGGTGATGATCGGCGCCTTTATATCAAAATACCAAACTCAAGTTTCTTAAACAGTGGGCAATGGTTCGTCAGCAAATGGACTTTTGCTCTGCGGCATCCA
>JAHEAM010000504.1 GCA_024642765.1 Planctomycetaceae bacterium | reverse complement strand
GTTCAACAACCAAAAGTGTATTGCCCAGATCGCGAAGTTTCTTAAGGGCCCCTAGCAATCGCGTATTGTCACGCGGATGCAAGCCGATCGTCGGTTCGTCGAGCACATACAGTACGCCACAAAGGCCACTGCCCAGTTGGCTGGCCAATCGAATACGTTGTGCTTCGCCATTGCTTAATGTTGCTGAGGCGCGGCCGAGCGTTAAATAGTTCAGACCAACATCGTTTAAGAACTCGATGCGGTTTTGGATCTCTCGCAGCAGTTCGCCAGCCACCTTCTGCTGGCGTTTATCGAGATCCCAATTTGAGACAATTTCGAACAAGGTTCCAAGCGGAGTGCGGCACAGACCATCAATTGTCAAATCCATGAATCGGACGGCCGCCGAATCATCTCTGAGGCGACTGCCTCCGCAAGCCCCACACTCGACATCACCCATTAATGATTGCATACGCTGGCGAATCGGTGTCGAGAGTCGAGCCGCTTCTTCCAAAGCAGGGTAAAGGCCTTTGAACTGAAAAGAAAATCCTGGTTGGTTGTCGCTCTCGGCGACTTGAAACCACCGATCACCGGAACCATAAAACAGCTGGCGGCGTTTTCTTGCATCGAGTTGACTAAACGGCATGTGCAGGTCAATCGCAAGACCTGAGCACAATGCATCCAGCATCATTCCAGCGATGGCGATGTCCAGATTCGGCCACAGACGCAACGCACCTTCCGCAAGTGTCGCCTCCATATTCTTAATTAGCAGAGCGGGGTTCGCGCCTGTTTGCACGCCCAACCCCTCGCATTCCGGACACCAACCCAATTGGCTATTGAACGAAAAATTATGCGGCGACAACATCTCGAAACTTCGATCACATGCATCGCAAGCAAGATGCTGGCTGTGACGATCGGTTTGCCAAAGCGTTTGGTCTTGTGCATCGTCTACGACAACAACGAACATTTCGCCACGGCCAATCGAAAGAGCCGTTTCGGTACTCTCAGAAATTCGCGACTTGGTTGAGTCTTTGATATCTACGCGATCAACAACAACTTGCAGCTCCAATCTTGACTTTTTGCCAAGGGGTGGAATTTCATCTAAGCCATAGACGACGTTGTCGATCCGTACTCGCGCAAAACCTTGCCGACGAATCTCATCCCATAGTTCATCGTAGTCTTGCGAACCATCCAGAATGAGTGGCGCCGTCAATAATACGCGTTGCCCCGCATAACGCTTGACCATTTTGTCAACGATTTGATCTGGTGTTTGCGTGCCGATCGGCTTATCGCAATCGGGGCAATAGGATGTGCCGAGTCTCGCGAATAGAATTCTCAGGTAATCGTAGACTTCCGTGATCGTGCCAACCGTCGATCGTGGGGTTGAACCAAAGTTCTTTTGCTCAATTGCGATCGCTGGAGATAGGCCATCAACGTGATCGACGCGTGGTTTCTCCATTTGATTGACGAATTGACGCGCATAGGAAGAAAGGCTTTCCACATAGCGTCGCTGGCCCTCGGCATAAATCGTATCCATCGCCAACGAACTTTTGCCGCTGCCACTTGGTCCGCAAAAGACCGACATTTGATCGCGGGGAATGTTGACATCGACATTGCGTAAGTTGTGTTGCTGTGCACCGCGAACGACAATCTCGGTTGCTTGCTGAAGCTTGCGCTTTTTCTGCTTCTTACCAGTGGGCGACTTGATTCGATTTTTGGGTGCTTCCAACACACGGGCCAGAGCCTGGCCGGTATATGATTTCTTGCAGGCCGCAACAGTTTCGGGTGTTCCAGCACAGACGAGTTGCCCACCACCGCGACCGCCTTCGGGCCCGATATCAATGATCCAATCCGCAGTTTTAATCACGTCGAGATTGTGTTCAACGACGACCACGGTGTTGCCAAGCTCGACAAATTTATGCAAAACTTTTAGGAGCATTTGCACGTCTGCGAAATGTAAGCCTGTCGTCGGCTCATCGAGCAGATAAAGCGTTTGGCCCGTGCTCTTTTTGACCAGCTCCCGTGCGAGTTTGATTCGCTGAGCTTCGCCACCTGATAGAGTCGGCGACGGTTGCCCAATCTTGAGGTAGTCAAGTCCGACGTCTTCGAGCGTTTTCAGGCGATCATGAATTTTCGGGATATTCTCGAAGAAGGTCAGTGCCTCTTCGATATCCATCTCCAGAACATCTGAGATCGATTTGCCTTTGTATTTCACCATTAGCGTTTCGCGGTTGAATCGCTCGCCATTGCACACTGGACAAGTGACCCAAATGTCTGCCAGGAAGTCCATTTCCAATTTGTTCGCTCCATTGCCCTCGCAAGCTTCACAGCGTCCACCGCGGACATTGAAGCTGAATCGGCCGGGCGCAAATCCGCGACGTTTGGCGTCAGGCAACTGCGCGTAGAGTGCACGAATCTCATCAAACAACGTGCGCCCGATTGGCGATTGATCGATGGCGATCATCTTGTCGAGAAAGGCAGCGCCTTCCAGGCTGTCGTGATCACCCGGATCGCCTTTGCCGCGGTTGAGTTCGACATTCAGCGACTCGATCAAAATGTCATTCACAAGGCTACTTTTGCCGCTGCCGCTGACACCCGTGAAGCAGACGAATGCACCCAGTGGAATTTCAATGTCAATATTTTTTAGGTTGTTATGTCGAGCACCCTTGATTTTGAGTTGTCGGGTCGGATTGACCGGTCGCCGGGTCGCAGGAATTTCAATCGACCTTGCTCCGCTCAGGAATTGACCGGTAACACTGTCCTTCGAATCCATCACGTCGTCAGGCGATCCCATTGCCACGACATGTCCGCCGTGCACTCCCGGCCCTGGTCCGAAATCGATAATCGTGTCCGATGCCCGCATCGTGTCTTCATCGTGCTCAACTACCACGACAGTATTACCCAAATCGCGTAGGTTTTTCAACGTGTCGATCAAGCGATCGTTGTCTCGAGCATGCAACCCAATACTCGGTTCGTCTAAAATATAGAGCACGCCGACGAGCCCAGCGCCGATCTGGCCTGCCAGGCGAATCCGTTGTGTCTCACCACCGCTCAAGGTCGGTGCACTTCGGTCGAGCGTCAAATAATCCAGCCCTACATTCAGCAAGAAACCAAGTCGCTGTAAGACTTCCTTGACAGGCTGAAC
>JAHEAM010000067.1 GCA_024642765.1 Planctomycetaceae bacterium | reverse complement strand
TGCCGTTTCTCCTTTTTGGTGTAGGCACGTCAAGAGTTCCTTCATCGAGGTGTCCGGTACCAAGCCCTTCATCATCGTTCGGACCAAGTCCCGCATCGTGTCGGCAGGAAGGTCCTGTTTCGCGGCGACAGAGCGAACCGCTTTATCAAACAGCTCTACGCAATCCATCGTTTCGTCAAACTCACTCATGTTTCACTGATTGTAACAATGTCAAAATAGGATGTTCGATCTAGTGGCCGCCCAGACTTTTTTCTTGAGTAGTCAATCAATAGCGTCTACAATTCGGTGGCTCATAGATCTGATTAGCATTCGAAAACATAACGGTTCCAAATCAAATGGCACGAAAAATCATTGTAGACAGTGACATGGGTACCGACGATGCCATTGCGTTGGTGATGTTGTTACATCACCCTGGCGTCGAGATATTGGCATTGACTGCAACCGAGGGCTGTGTCTCGGCCGCACAAGCTAACAACAATTTGCAGGCGATTGTCAATCAGCTAGATCCGCCCCGGTTGCCGAGACTGGGTATGGCATCCACAACACCCAATGCACCCCCGATCAATACTTCTTACTTGTACGGAACTGACGGATTAGGCAACGCTAATTTCCCAATTTCCGAAAAGCAACACCTGTTACCGGCCGAAAAAGTGATTATCGAGTGCGTACGCAAAAATCCGGGTGAAGTGACTTTTTTGGGCCTTGGTCCAGCGACAAATATAGCAAATGCATTTCGTCGAGATCCAGCAATTAGTGAAATGTTCGACCGCGTCATCCTGGTCGGTGGGAGCGCAACGGGAATTGGTAATATTTCACCAATGGCCGAGTTTAATTTTTATTTTGATCCGGAAAGTGCGCGGCAAGTACTCCAAACCCGAGTGACTCGAACGCTCGTGACTCTTGATTGCACGCGGCAGGTTCAATTTGGACTTGATTTGTTTGATCAAATTCCGAGCGAAGATTCACGGGTTGGTGAGTTGCTCCGGAGAATATTGCCATTTGCCTTCCGGGCGTTTCGTCAGCAGTTGGGGCAAGAGGGGATTACACTCAACGATGCGGTGGGCGCGTTGTCGGTGATCGCTCCGCATGTTTTTAGTTACGAAGAGTTGGCGGGCGATGTAGAAACCGAAGGTTTGTTAACTCGGGGTGTGACGGTTTTCGACCGTCGTCCAATGCCTGAATGGCGAACCAATATGGAAGTCGCGACCAGCATTGAAGTTAGCGAAGCGCGAATAGCACTGATAAACGCAATTCGAGCAGCCGATAATTGCAAATGATTTGTATTGCTGCTGAATGCAATGGTAGTGCTGCTAAATGGTAGTGCTGCATCGCAAACATTGCCCGAGGTTGCTCCGGCGAAACTAGCGTTGCTCGACATCAATGTCCAGTTCGATTTGTTTCCCGGCACGATAAACAAGGAGTTTTTCTTTCGTTCCAATCGGAAGTAGTGAGACGAGCGTTACCAGATGTGAGTCATTAGCAACTTTCTTCGAACCGACTTTCAGAATTACATCGCCGACTTGCAATTTCGCTTTGGCCGCTGGCGAATCGGCGTTGACTGCTGAAATATGTGCACCATAGGCTTTTTCAAGTCCTATTTGCATGGCCTTTTTGGCTGAGAAATCGCTGCTCAAGGAAACGCCCAAGAAACCGCGCCGCACGTAGCCATAGTCAATTAAATCTGTGGCAACTCGCATCGCCATATTGATTGGAATCGAAAAACCAATTCCGTCGCTGCCCCCTGAGTTACTTGCAATCGCGGTGTTGATACCTACCACGTTGCCGGAAAGGTCAAATAGGGGACCACCGCTATTTCCAGGATTGATCGAAGCATCGGTTTGAAAGAAGTCCTGATATTTGACTCCTTGAGGTCCCAACTCTAAATCGTGACGATGTTGAGCGCTGATGATTCCATAACTGACGGAATGTTCGAGTCCAAACGGACTTCCTATCGCAACCACAAACTCGCCGACAGAGATTTGATTGCTGTCGCCAATTTGAGCTGTGTCCTGTAGTTTGTCTTCAAGCAAAATAACTGATAAGTCAGATTCGCGATCATGGCGCACATCGACTGGTTTATACAAATGCTCGTCGATTGAAACGGTGATATTGTTGGTGTCGGCACCTTCAATGACGTGATAGTTTGTGATGACAAAGCTGCGATCTCGATAGGTAATCACGACACCCGAGCCAGCTTCCTCGACCATTGCGACTTTGGCGTTTGAATCCGATTTGCCAGAGCCTTTCCGTTCCTTTTGGGCTTCGATATGCGCAACCGACGAAGCTGTCGTCGCAACCAGCTTTTTCAAAATGTCAAATGAAGGACCCGCTGCGGCGCGATCGGCCGTCAGGATCGAATAGGCTCGTGGCAAAGAGGTTAATTGAGCATAGCCGACGCGAGTCGTGAATTCGGCGACGATCGTAATCAAAAAACAAACAATCGGCTGCAAACGAATTTGACGAGCAGGCCGATTGGCTCTAGAAAACTGTGGGTCGTGATTTTTCATTATGAAGTCCAAAAAAGGAACTGCTGGCACAATCGATGCAAGCCTAACAAAAGTTTTTCGTTTTGCGAGAACCAAAAATGTAAATCCAGCCAACGGCGAATTGGATGGCGATCCGGTTGTGACGATTAGGAAAAGTTGGTGTCCAGATCCGACAGGCGAATATCATCCGAACTGATGTCGATGACGTTGCCCCAGGAAGCTGAGCGAGGTTGAGGACTTCCGTTTCTTTCATTTTCGCGTTGACAGTCGATACAACAAGTTGCATAGGGCAAAGCTTGCAAGCGAGCCAAAGCGATGTTTGTATCGCAATTTTCGCATTTTCCGTACTTGCCAGCTCGCATCATCTTGAGCGCGTGATCGACGTTAACCAACTCTCGCGACGCGACTTCCGCAAGTTGTGAACTCAGTTCACCGAATGCCGAATCGGACGCGAAATCGACTACGTCCCCACCGGACTGTTGGTTCATTTCTTTGAGTAAGCTGTCATCACCATTTAGAGCCGTAACTAGCGCATTTCGTCGCTGTTTCAAGATGGATTCCATTTCGGCTAGGGTCTCTTTGCGTGCCATTGGGTCCTCAGAGGTTGGGTTGTGCTGAATCAAGTAGTTCAGATCATTCTGGCGGCGAGAATGAACGAATAGTGATAAATACGTACAAATTCGTTTCGCATCTGCGGCGATCGCAAAAAGGCGGAACGCAAAAACTATAGGCCGTGTTTTTGACGGTCAGATAAAATTTTCCGGCTGAACTCAAATTGTTTGAAATCTTTCGCAAACTCGAAATAACGCCTCTAACGGATCGCACGATCCAATCGACCTCACTGAAAGGGTAAAGGTTTCAACGTTGAAGACTGTTGAAACGGTTGTTCGGTTTACGGCAGGTCGAGGCAAGCGGGCGCAGTGAATTTCAACAGACTTTTTTGTTTTGGGAACTGTTATTTCGACCTATAAATTTACCGCAGGCTCGAGTTTCGTCTCGGCCAACTGAAGATAATCGCGTAACGCAACGAAACGAATGATGAACAAAATGTCAGACAAACTGAAAACGTTTGCCCCTTGGACGTGGAACTGGACCTCTGGCGCGATGGCCGGTACGTCGCACGTTATCCGTACGCCAAATTGCATCATGCAGCCACCGCTGAGTACACAACAATTGGAAGAGGTGCCAGTAATGGCGTTTCGCTTTACGCCCCACGGCCTCTTAATGCAATGCCGCAATACAGAAGTATGTGTCAACGGCGTTTCAGCAATGACACACATGCTTTGTGATGGCGATACGATTTCACATGATTCATTTTCGGCGACCATTGCCTTGCCAGTTTTTGAAACAGACCGACCCGAGTCACTCGCGCCCATTCAAGATCCCAATCCGGAAGTAAAAGTTGCCGCTCGAGAACGGCAAGATTCTGTCGAGGTGGCTTTGCTCAACCATATGGAAGACGTCGAGCTTGGCAGGAAATTTAATGACACCTTTCAACGATTCCGAAAGGTCGCCAAGAGGGTGCCTGATTTTTCGGCAGCCAATCAAGATGCTATTGTCCGTACCATCGATGCGATTGAGCGTGATATCGAGCGCCTGGAGCAAATGTTGACCTCGCTTCACCAAGAACCCCCTCAATACACGAAAGTTCAACCCATTGTTCCATCGCGTTTTTCTGGAAAGAAAACGCAGCAGATTGACCTGCTAGGTGAGCCGAATCAATTGAATTCCGAAAGCAAGAACGATCAACTGCGTGGACCTTCATTGAGCAGTGTTCTGGCGAGACTGGATTCCGATTCCGTCGATTCGATCGACGTTCGCATTGAAGCAAGCGAACGAAGAATTTCGAACACCGAACTTTTGAATTTTGATTCCTACCAGCTCAAAAAGAACAAGCCCATCCCGAGTCAAATTGACGTCGATGTGATGAAGACTCAGATAACAGTCAGCGATCCAACAACAAATCCTGTTGCGGAACTTGACGAGGTTAGCTTCGCACAGACATTGAGTCCAGGCGAAAACGACCACGTTGCCATCTTGGAATCCAGGGAAACTGGCAGTGTCGAGCCCATCGAATATTCAAACGAATCGGTTCACATCCCGGCGGCTAAATCATCTAATTTGGACTTGAATCAGCCATCCGTAAACCCATTTGTTGGCCCCCCTGAAAATATAGGTTTGGGAGCCAATAAGGACTCGAAATCTACTCAAGTTGAATTGAGTCCCGAAAACCAGTTTGAGATCGATTCGATCCGTTTGAAACTCAATCAAGTCTTTGGTCAAACTCAGAATCAATACCAGGCGGTGGAGCAAACTGAAACGCACACCGTCACGCCCTTACCGCAAACACAGCCGGCCAACGAAAGGGTCGAGCACCGGTCTGCCGAAATAGAGCAATTGCAAACTCAGGTCGAGCAGATCGCTGATAACAATGAACAAACAGGCGTTAATGAACCGAGTTTGACAGCCATTGACGAGTCCGTTGAAGCCAATGAACCTGCTCAACTATTTCAGACAGTTAGCCCAGTCGTTGCCAGTAGCGGTCTCGCCACGGCAGCATTTCTGAAACAGATTGAAGATGCCGCAGAGTTTGACGAACCTCGTGCCGTTGAGCGTCGCGCAGAACCCACTCCGAAACCGGTCCAAAATCCTGTCAGTCAAGAACCGGGGCGCGGGGAAGATGTTGATGACTATATGAATAGCTTGTTCAAACGGTTGCGTGGCGGTGACGCGAAGTATGAACCAGCACAGCCGGTTGCAAAACCTGAAGTTGCCAAAAATCAGTTTGTCCAAGAATCGCCGAGACTAGCTGCCGCCGTTGATTTGATGAAAGATGGCGAATTTGTTCCGATGCAAGCGGCGCCTGAAAGGCGTGCCAACATAGATGCGTTGCGAAAAATCGCTAACGATTCGACCCGGACAGCGATCATGAATTTTACCGAACAGCAGAAGAAGTCGCTCAAAGCGATTCGCATCGCTTCGATTGGCGGCGGTGTAATCCTGTCAGCGCTGTTTTTCGCTTTGAGTCAAGAATTTGGCGACCCCATGAGCTTCGGTGGAATGCTCAGCATGATGGGCGTTTTTGCATCCATCGGATTTCAAGTCTACTCGACTCACAAAGAAAAAATGAGCGAAGAAGAATCCAAGTCCGCAAAGAAGGCGCCATGCGAGGATTGAAGAAACTACTTCAAGTCGCTAAAACCTCGCAGTTGATGTGAGAGGTTGCTCGCGTCGAGTAATCGGCAAAGCGACCTCAATGCGATTCCCATTCCGTCAGGACCGCTGTAACCGCCAAATTGACCTCCTCCGCGTAAATGCGGTTCGAGGTCAAGGAATACTCCTGGCACGTCACGTTGTTTGATCCGCGATTCTATCGCAGAATAGTCACGTGCGAGGTCAGCAAGGATATCTGCGTAGCCCGAGTCTCCCATTTCCGGAGTTACAAACTCTGAGAGTGCCTCTTCATCAATCCATCGGCCAACATTACCTGCCTGCGAGCTCGACGGTTGGTGGTAATCTTTTACGTGAATCCAACCCAAGCCGGGTTTCATTTGTAGCCATTGCTCAAAGATCTGTTCTCGACTGAAACCTTGCGTGACAAGATTCCCGCCGTCGAAAATCAAAACCATAGCCGAATGCTTCACTCGTTCAAATAACTGAGCCATCAAGGCGCCGGAGTGCCCGATTAGATTGGCTTCAACTTCTAGTCCAAACGTAAGGCCTGCGTTGTCAAACTCTTGGGCAATACGGCGCAGAAGCGGGACGACAATTGCGACCGAGTTTTGTGCTTCCGTGCCGCACGGATGATAAAAGGAAAAACCTCGAATAAGTTTGGTGTTTAGACGCGTTGCGATCTCTGCCGCGCGGCGAACTTCAACTGCGAGGTATTCATCATGCGGACGAAACAGGTTGGACGTGCCATCGTCGATGTCGAACAGTTTAACCTTGCCAATAGGCGATCCAACGGAAGAAACCTGTAATCCATAATCCGCTAGTTTTTCACAGACTATGTCCAACTCGGCGTCACTGAGTTGCATTAAGTTCTTCACGCCAGTACCGACATTCACAAAACGCAATGTGACGTACCGCAAGCCTAACGCTGAAAAAACAGCGAATTGTTCGTCGATGCACTTGCTGGTCGATACTTCATCGCAAAATCCCGACAAAAATACGTTTTTAGAGTCGCCCATGGATCTGCTTAATTAAGAATTTGAATCACTATCATCATTTGCAAAATATTCCTTTTCGTATTCGCAAACAATTGTCGATGAAATTCCACCCCGTGGAGTAAAGGTCGCTGTAAGACTCGCATAGCGCGGTTCTACGGCGGCAATGAAATCATCCAAAATGGTGTTGCTGACATGTTCGTAAAAAATGCCTTTGCTGCGAAAGCTTTGCAGGTAGAGCTTCAGACTTTTCAATTCGACACATTTTTGATCTGGGATGTAACTGAAATCCAACTCGCCAAAGTCAGGTTGCCCCGTCTTCGGGCAAACCGAAGTAAACTCTGGGCAGTTAATATCAATCATATAGTCTCGATCCGGAAACTGGTTTTCAAATGTCTCCAACTTCGCGGCTGCTTCAGAACTCATAAATCCACTCACTGTTTCAAGTTTTCAGGACAACACGGGGTTTTGAAACTTCATTGTGTCATTTTAAGGCGATCCTTCCAAGGGCCGATGATCCCCGGTGCTCAAAGGCCTATGATACAAACTCCATTGTGTTCGCAACATTTGTTCATTCCTTTTTGTAACTCTATGCTGATCAACGAAATCTACGAATCGCGACAAGGCGAGGGGTTTTTGACTGGAACACAAAGTGTCTTCGTGCGCACGGCCGGATGTAACTTGCGCTGCTCGTTCTGTGATACTCCGTACACGTCATGGGAGCCCGAAGGGAAACCGATGACGGTGGCGGAAATCATGGACGTCATCAATTCGTTTGCCGTCGACCATGTTGTCATCACGGGTGGTGAACCAATGCTGCCAAAAGAAATCGTTGAATTGACTCAAGAGCTTCGCGATTCTCAGAGACACATTACGATTGAAACAGCGGGCACGAACCTTCAGCCGGTTGTGTGCGATCTGATGTCGATCAGTCCAAAGCTCTCAAATTCCACTCCTAGCAAAGACCAGGGGGGGGGATGGCATGTGCGTCACGAGGCGACGCGATTCCGCCGCGAAATCCTACGTGAACTTACGCAACGCTATGGGTATCAACTCAAATTTGTTGTTGCTGCACAGCAGGATTTGATTGAAATCGAAGACATGTTATCGACGCTCGGCAACATTTCAAGAAAACGCGTGATGTTGATGCCGGAAGGAATCGAAACCCAAGTCCTCGCGTCTCGTGCCGAATGGCTGGAACCACTTTGCGTTGCCAAGGGATTTACCTTTTGCCCTCGTAAACATATCGAATGGTACGGAAACAAACGCGGCACCTAACCCCAAGCAGTAGAATGAGTCTTGCTTAAGCGAAGGTTAATGGTCAAGTCCTAAGTCTTGTTCTTTGTGCCTTCAACAGTGCTAGATTGACTGGCGACCAGGAATTGGCTGAGCAATTCACTGATTACATCACAGGCAACTCGCAATGACACCGCGGCCATTTTGAAATTTGTGTGCGACGAAATTTCAGGTTGGATCTGTTCAAATAATTCCGTGGCAGCACGCAGCTTCTTGATTTTTTTTTTGGCCATTCGCAAATAGAGTGTCCAATCGCCTGATTCCAACGCCGGCCCAAGCGCGTGAGCGAAGTCGTACAGCCCACGGTGAACTTCGTTTAGTTCGTCATCTTCCTCGGCTTCTTCCGAATGCTTTAGAAAGGTACGAACCATCCACACATGGCTTAGCTGCTTATCGATTTCGTGGACAATTTTTTCAATTTGCATTTCTCGTGCACTCAAGATGCCGGTTTCTCAGCTGCGGGTGCGTGCCCGCGTGGCGCGCTGATGAGCACTGTCACTGCCCCAATAATGACGACGGCCAAGCTGAGGAAAAACGGCCAGCCAATTGCCGAAACTTTGTCACCAGCCAGCGTATGGGAGATCGTTTCCGTAAACGTGTTAACCACGGGAGCTCCGCCGAATACCAATGGCATCACAAAGAGCGGTTTGCCGCCAAAGTTGAAGGCATAGATAATCCCCAATGCACCAATTGCACCAGCTGCTCCGCCCATTAGCGACCAGAACACACCGGAATAACTATTCCAACCACCCGCCTCTGTGAAGCGGAATAACAATACATACGGGACAATTACCGCGATTACAAAATATGCCATTCCCACACATAAGAATGGACGCAGTCGGCTTCCATTCATCTTCGATTGGCCACGATGCAATACGGGGCCATAGGCACCCCAACAAATCGCAGTTGCAATTACACACAAGATGTTCCAAAGATTAACCTCATGTTTGGGTTTCTCAGAAGTTCCACTAGGTGAAACGGCAGTGGACGCAGCGTCGTCTAATTCTTCCGCTGAGGTTTTTCCTGTTTGGGAATTCGCGACTTGAGTTGAATCGCTGTCTGGATTTTGTTTGGTTTCGATGTTGGAAGGCGATGCTGCATGCACAAACGTCGGCTTGAATTTCAAAACTCCAACGGCCCCAATCGCAACAATCACAATCGCAGAATAAAAAATCAATGAAGCGTTTCCAACGGTGCGATTCATCAGCATGGTGACCAAAGTATTCATGACGGGCGCCAAACCAAAGACTAGCGGCATGACAAATACCGGCGACCCGTTGAACTTGAAGGCCAAAATAATGCCTAGCGCACCAATTGCTCCCACTGCTCCAGCGACGAACGACCAAACGAACCCGCCGATTGTCCAATTCCCAGTCTCACCCTTTCGGATCAATATCACCACGGGGAAAATAACAGCGATCAAAAAGTAAGCTATCCCGACACAAATCAATGATCGCAACGTGCTGAGTTGTCCATTGGCACCCAACGCTATTTGGCCCTTATGAAGAACGGGCCCATAAACTCCCCAGCAGAATGCAGTCAGTGCGACAAAACCAAGAAAACCTAAACCGCGCATTCTTACATCTTTCGTGAAAACAAACCAATAGATTGTGTTGGTAGACATTTTACACGAAAACGGCGTCGAGAACGTGGGGCCTATGCCCTTCATTTTTGAACCGTGGTTGTTTGACAGGTCTTGATTGACTTGCACGATTCATAGGTTTATCGATGTTTGCTGATGTGAGGCTGGTTAAATTCTGAATTGAATTTGTAAGATCAGATATTGTTGGTATTTGGCCATACCGGGGAAAAGACTGATCCCCAAACGAGTCAAGGTTGATCCTCGCCGAACTTATTTCTTCAGTGATTGGAGACGGTTGCGGCTTTTCATGAAGGCATTGAATTCGTCTTCTAACTCGCTGGGTGCGCGATTGGTAGGGCCGCCTTCGGAGATATTCTCCATGCGTTGGTCGGTGCCCTTTACGTTTCGCCGCGTTTGTTTGTTTGGGTTTAACCCTAAACTTTTGAGGGTGTTTTCATAGCGCTGGCGGTCTTGAGGCGTGCCTTTCCTCGCGGCATCCGCCATTTTTTCATAACGTTCTAGGAAATCGCGCATGTCCTCTTCAGTCCAATTCATTTCTTCCAATAACTTTGGATCTGGATTCTCTTTTTGGTCTTTCAAATACTTGAGTACCAAGTCGGTCGCTTCCTTCGAATAATCTAGATTCTCTTCGTTAGGGTCTAGCGGAAGATTAGCGTCGTTTCCTTGCACTTCGGAAGGGGCGTTTTTTTGCTGTGGTGATGACGACATTCCGCCGCTATTGGATCCCGCACCGCCACCACCTTTTTGAGACGAACCCTTTTGCTCGCTTGGTTGAGACGAGTTGGGAGTCGTGTCAGGTGAATTTGATTCTGTATCGCCTGTATTGCCTTGTTCAACGTTTGAATTTCCGTCAGGATTCGGCTCGCCACTTATTTTGTCGTTTTTTGGGGAGCGAGGGTCAGAGTCGTCGGGAGTCGCTTTCGAAGGCTGGCCGCTATCTGATTGGTTGTCTTTAGGCGATTGATTTTGTTTGTCGTTAGATTTTTCTGAACTGGGCGGTTCCGATTTCTCGTCTGCACTGCCGTTTTTGCTGGGAGATTGATCTTTGGAATCGGTCTGTTTTGTATTGCCTTGTTCTGCCTCGTTTGATTTTTGATCGCTGCCTTTATCTTTGGGTTCGTGTGCGTTGGACTTTTCGACGCCGCCGTTCTTTTCGTTTGATTTTGAAGTGTCGGTGTTAGGGGTTTGGGAATCTCCGGGTTCGGAAGGGTTTTTGTCTATAGGATTTTCCGCTTTTGAATCCCCTTGATTCGAATTTTGTGGATTAGAATTATTGTCGCTTTCATTTGAGTTGTTGTCGGTCGACTCAGAAGAGTCCTGCGAATCTTGTCTTCTTTTCTTGTCCTCTTCAATTTTTTCGAGGAGGCGTTTCATTCGTTCGGCGTCAGTCGCGTCCTCGTCGAGAGCCTGTTGTTCGCCATCGGTCAAATTTTCGTCTCGCACGCCATCACCCGCGTCGGAGTCAACCGCATTTGAGGCATCAGATTTTCCAGCGTCACTGGCGGAAGGTTCGTTTTCATTGTTATTCGAAGGCGACTGGGACGCGGTTGACGAATTGTTTTGATCGGATATGTCACCACCTTTTTCGGAGGGTTCGGTACCAGCATTTTGTTTTGAATTGCTTGCTATGGGAGAGTCGCCCTGCGAGGCCTCACTACCATCGTTACCTGGATTTGGATTTTTATTGGCTTCTGACTTTTCGTTATTGTTCGAATCGGAGCCAGGATTTGGATGGTTGCCGCCTTCGTCTTCAGCGTCACCTGTGTTCTTCGGTTCGGAGCCGGATTTTTGATTGCCGCCGTTTTCAGACTTGGAATCTGAGTTGCCATCTTCCTTTGTTGTTTCGTCCGATGCTTCGTCTGGTTTAGGGTCGGAGCTCTCGCCAACGGTTTCAGAATCTGGGTTGGGATTGTCTTTAGAGTTCTCTTCGCTAGTTTTTTCGTCGCCGGAGTTTTTTTCGCTTGGTTGAGGAGTATCTTCGTCAGGATCGCCCGATTTTTCTTTCGGATTGGACTTGTCGTTCGTTTCGTTGTTGGTCTGTTCGTTGTCTTTGGGGTCACTGTCTTGGTTTGGATTTTCTTCTTGATTTTTGTTTTTGTTTTGCGCGTTGAGATCTGCCTC
>JAHEAM010000503.1 GCA_024642765.1 Planctomycetaceae bacterium | reverse complement strand
TGACTGCCACCAACGCTAACGAGTACTTTTGCCCGAACAAATGGCTCAACGGAAGGAACTGGCGACTTTCGAATCAATTCAAGGCGCAATGGCAAAAACCTTGGACCGCACAAAGAAATCATTGAGCCATACCGTTCTTTGCGAGCGTGAACATTGCCATTGATAATCAAGTCAACGTTTGGCACGATCGTTTCGAATCCATCGTCAAATGCTGCAATAAGTGCGGCAGGCGATTTAGCAAGTTGAGCGATGTAGTCGTTTCCCAACTCATAGGAGTCAATCAAAATCCAATCAGCATCGAAGGCTTGTATGTTTTCCCGGAAAAACGCGGCGTCTTCCTTTGAAGACACGCGCGCTGGATTATAGGCAAGCTGAAACTCATTGCCGCGAATTTGCCTTTGAACGTGATCTTGAGTCTCGCAGCATACAAAACGCACCGCGCCGCCGCACGACTGCCAGGCTTGAGCAACCGCAATGCAACGCATCATGTGCCCCCAGCCGACTCGAGGATTCGCATCAACCCGAACGATTAGCTTGCGATCTCGAATAGCATCAAGCAATTTTTTGTTGCACATGGGCATTGAGTTGTTGCCACGCGGGATTTTTCTCTACCAACGCCAACAATTCTAACCAATCGAATTTATCGTGCCCCATGGCGTCAGCAATTCGCGACAGCAAATCCCAGTCGGACTCAGTGTCCGCAGTCCAGCGATGTTGCGACAAGTCTCGCGGGGCACAGCTCCCACGGATTTTGAAATGGGTCGGGTTCTGATAAACTGCCAATGTCACGTGTTCGCGCAAATCGGAATAACGGACTATTTTATCGAGTGATTCGAGGGTCTTAGACTGAATGCATTCGACGTCCAATCCGCGAGGAAACCAACGCAAGGGATAAAAATTACAAGCGTATTGTACTTGCTCATCAGCATTCATGACCCCCACAACTTGATCGATTAATGCTGGATCAATAAAAGGGCAGTCAGAAGTGATTCGAACGATTCGATCACCTTCGAAGCATTTGGCAGCACCGACGAAACGCGAAAGGACATCGGCTTCTGAACCGCGAAAAACATGCCAGCGATGTTGGTCGCAGTATTCTGCAAGTTCATCATCGCGTGCTTCGATCGTTGTTGCCACAACCACATCATCAATTGTTTCGGCACGCGACACACGGCGGTAAACCCAATCGAGCATCGGGCGAGTGCCAAGCGGCCGCAGCACCTTGCGGGGCAACCGTTCACTCCCCAAACGAGCTTGAATAACTGCGACGGTCCGGTTGTTCTTGAATTTCACGATTATCAAACCTTCAATTTCAGGCTGCCGCTTTTGCGCCATTTGAAGCGTGCAGAATGGCAGCAATATTCTCGCAGACAAATTCAACGTCCCTGTTTGACATAGCAGCAAACAATGGCAAACTCAAAATTTCTTCATACGCCGCTTCAGCATTAGCACATTTTACGTTTCGATAGGCTTGTTTCTTGCGATAAAACGAATGCAGATAGACCGGAAGGTAATGAACGTTGCAACCGACACCCCGTTGTCGCAATCCGTTGAAAAGATGATCGCGACCGAATTGATTCGAATCGCAACGCACGACATATAAATGCGACGCACTTGTTGTATTGTCGCATGTCTCAAGTGGTGTTACCGGCAAACCTTGTAAAACAATTTGCCTGTTGTATTCCGCCACGAGTGTATTGCGTTTCTCGGTCCAGCCACTCAATTTTTTGAGTTGAACGGCACCAATTGCCGCTTGAATGTCGTTCATCCGATAGTTGAATCCGAGCGTTGCCATTGAGTATTTGTGAACACCCTTGATCGCCCTTTGGCGAAATTCAGTATCGATACCATGATTGCGAAACGATCGAATCCGGCGATCAAAATCCGAATTCCTCGTGACAACGGCTCCACCTTCGCCAGTTGTGATTGGTTTGACAGGATGAAAGCTGAAACAACTCATATCCGCAAATCGGCTTGCCGGTACGTTTCCGATTTTTGCACCCAAGGAATGGCATGAGTCAGCAATCAAAGCAATTTGATGTTTGTCGGCAATCGTTCTTAGGCGTTGGTAATCGCAAGGTTGCCCAGCGTAGTCAACGGCTACGATGGCTCGAGTTCGCGGCGATATTTTCCGTTCAACGTCTGCGGGATCTATCAACAACGTTCGAGGATCAACGTCGCAAAAGACAGGGCTTCCACCACAATACAAAACGGCGTTGGATGTTGCTACGAACGTGATTGCGGGTACAACAACTTCGTCACCCTCGGCAATTTCAATCGCAGCCATCGCGGCGTGCAGCGCAGCCGTTCCACTTGATAGTGAGATGGCGAAAGGGCTTTCGACGTAATTAGCAAGTGCCAATTCGAAATTCTCGACTGCGGGCCCAGTTGTCAAGTAGTCCGAGCGTAAAACTTGGCAAACCGCTTCAATTTCTTCGTCGCCGATTTCTTGTCGTCCGTAGGGCAACATGTGTAATTCCGTTTACAAGATTGGCCGTTCCAAAAGGCTCCTGTAGAGGCAGAAGCAATCATTTCATCAAGCTGCGGCATGAGTCGTTAAAATCGTAAATTGTGTTTCAGCCAAATGACTTGCAATTAGCCGATTGAGTTCGTTGGGGCCCAGCCATTCAGTGTTATTGTCACTCGCATACGAAAATCCCGCAGGACATGGCGTTCCAGGTTCAGGATATTCGGGTTCCTCGCTCGTCCACCAGCGTTGTACCGGTTGAATAATAAAGTGATCTTTGTACTCAACCGTCTGTCGTGCTTCGTCGGCTGGAATCATGCACTCATGTAATTTTTCGCCCGGTCGAATACCAACAATTGGTGTGTCGCACTCCGGTCCAATTGCCTTGGCAATATCCATGATCGTCGTACTTGGAATTTTGGGGACGAAGATCTCGCCACCTTGCATCCATTTGAGAGCAGTCATCACTAGGTTCACGCCTTGCTTAAGTGTGATGATAAAACGTGTCATATCTGGATCGGTGATTGGCAACACTCCGGTGTTCCGCAACCGCTGAAACAAGGGTACGACCGAACCGTTGGACCCAAGTACGTTTCCGTACCGAACCACACTGAATCGGGGACCATCCTCTCCGGCCAATGAATTGGCAGCAACAAACA
>JAHEAM010000502.1 GCA_024642765.1 Planctomycetaceae bacterium | reverse complement strand
TCCAGGTCTGGGGGGGAGCGGCTTTCGATTGGACCGACGCCCAAGGCAAGCCGGTTGCGGGCACAACTGCCTGGTGCGTCGATCCTCAAGAAAGTGATCACTTCGCGCCGAGCTCCGCCTCCTTTATGGTCAACTACAGGGTGGAAGACCTCCATGCCTTGATCAAACTCCTGAAGGAAGAAGGCTGCCAGGTCCTCGAGAGAATTGATGAGTCAGAATTTGGAAAGTTTGCTTGGGTAATAGACCCCGATGGAAACAAGGTCGAGCTCTGGGAACCGCCAGCCGGTCAATAATATCTGGCGAATTGGCGAAATCGTTCGACAACAGCGATGGTCACCTTTGGGCCAGCTACCATGCAACACATCAGGATAAATTGTGTATCCATCTCGCCAAAGTGAAACTTGTGCTGGCATAGACGTAGACTTTTTAAATAATCTCATGATGAACGAGTTAAACTTAGAGCCAACTCTTGCAACAGTATATGAAACCGAGTTAGGCAGCCATTTATTGCCCGCACCATGTCGCTTAAAACGTCTGGTTGCTGCTAGAATTATGCTTTTCTTTAGAGCTGAATGATCAAACATGGCTATCGGTAACACGTCACACAAAGTCGCGTGTGAGCTCAATGTGTGCGGTGGTTGTACACTCCAATGTGATGACGTGTTATTTCTCGTTGAGAATAGGGTGGTTAAGGAGTCAGCAAACGTTTGTGAGCGCGGTTTGCAATGGGTTCAAGACTCCCTACAGTTTGAGGTGTCCTGCCAGGTAGATTGCCGCGAGGCAAATGTTGATGTGGCAATTGAAGCGATGGCGAAGTTGTTAGGGAGCGCGCAGCGGCCTGCGATCGCTGGCTTGAACCAGTTGGGATTGTTGGACCAACAGCTTGCAGTCCGACTAGCCAAGCAATTACGTGCGGCGATTGACACAGGACTGGATTCAAAATTGTCAACACATTTAATGGCGCTTCAAAACTGCGGGCGAGTTACTGCGACGTTTGGTGAGATTCGAGATCGCAGCGACCTAATTTTGTTTTGGTTCGGCGAACCGCTAAAGACGCACCCTCGAATTGTCGAGCGATTGTGTCGTTCCGAAGCAAAGGTCGTTTTTGTTGGTGACCAAAAAGTGGACTGCTCTGCAATTGGCGCTGCGGCTCGTTATGTGGAGTTGCAGACTGCGGACGTTGCAAGGTTTTTGGCGACTTGCCGATTGAAGTTGTCTGGCAGTAATCCCATGGATGCGGAGCGTCAGGTCTTTTCGCCGTCATCTGCCCCGGAAAAGCAGGCAAGTTTCACGCAGTTGATGCAGGAAATCATTGCAGCTGAGCATCTTTCGGTTATTTGTGACATGAGATCTGGCGTGCAGTTGCCAGGAAGCAAACAAGTTGTCGCCGATGTCATTTCGTTGTACGAATTGATTCGCCTAAAGAACAACACAGCGCGGGCCAGCTTGCTACCCCTGCGGCATGATTTCAATGGGCTAAGCGCTGAGAATGTGTTGGCCGCGGAATCTGGTTTTGCGACGGCAGTAGATTTTTCGACTGGGTTTGCTCGCTCACACTGGCAAGACTATTCTGTGGAAACGCTTTTAAGTCAAGGCGAAGTTGATGTTTGCCTTTGGATCACGAATGAAGCCGACAAACTCTCGGTCTGGCAACATGCGGCACCTCAGACCCGTTGGATCGTTTGGAATACAGGTCCAATAAATTCAACCGAAAACGTCAACATTTCCATCTCGGTTCAAGCATTAGGCATCGACCGCTCAGGCGACATTGCTAGGAACGATGATGTTTTATTGCCGATTGACTCGGTTGTTGATTCAAACCGCTGCTCACCGGCTACATTGTTGGAACAGTTGCTTGCTAGATTTTGCCCCTCGAAAAGGGAAGAATGCGAGCTCTGACAACCCATCAACAACCAACTCGTTTGCGGATAATGTCGAGATGGTGTCGCAAGTGCCCAATTAGGAGCGCCGACACAGCTCGCACTGTCATCAGTTTTTCGCCGGCAGTACCGGAATTGGACCAGGCCTCGGATTTGAAGCGTCGAAACATTGCAATATTGACGCCGCGCAGGTTTACCAATTCTTCTGTCAGTTTTTCAAGCGTGACGGTCGAAAAATCACTATTGGCTACGTAAAGGTTTTCGTCGAATCCTGCTAACTCTGTTAGGTCACCTACGGCAAACCGGCACGCCCGATAGGCAAAAATCCGCTCGACATCAATAGAATGTCCAACCACTTGTTTGATGGTCCAAGTATAGGGTTGATGAATGGCATTGCCAACCGTTTCGTTGATGCTGCCTAATACGCTGCGCAACTCGTCGATTTGTGTATCGAGGCCTGCGAGCATGTCGGTTTCATCAACGAGTAGGATGTAATTGGAAAACGCCGAATCGTATTCTGTCGGTTCAGGCTGACACCAAGCAATCATTTTTTTCTCACAACTATTTAAAAAACATTTTCGGAAATGGTCATCGCAAGCTTAGGCGTGATAGATCATGTTGGGTTCTCTGGCGATCGTTCGAAAGTTGGCTTCAAGACCCAGTTTTTAAATGGCCCAGACAACCAGTGATTGGCAACTTCGTTTGTTTCTTTGTCGAGGTTGACTTTCAATTCACCGAATCGGGCATCGTTTCTGAGTTCGGCCAAACGCAAATAGTACAGGCCCGTTGCCACCTCATGTTTTTTCGCAGAATCTGAAATCGTGCCGTTTAGTAGCAGTGCCTCCAAGCGCGAATAGACACAACTGGCCATGAAGATCTCGGTGGCAATATCGCCAATACGGGCTTGGATATATTGCTGATCGATTATTCGTTCACCATGTTTGATCAAGGCCATTTCGCAAGCCCATGAGAATCGCGCAATCTGTTTGCTAATCCTGCGGGCATAGAATCGCAGGTGCTCGTGTTCAATAGGAATCGCGGGCGGTGTCTTAACGAGTTTGTAGGCGTTCCAAGGTTTCTTCGTCAGCTTCAGCATGTCCATGCCTAGATGTCGCAGTCCGACTGCTGCAATGAAGCAACGCAACACATCGTTTGCGCCTTCACCAATCATGTTCAATCGTGCGTCTCGCATCAGACGTTCAAACGGTTGATCGGTGAAGAAACCCGCCCCCCCCCAAACTTGTAAGCA
>JAHEAM010000066.1 GCA_024642765.1 Planctomycetaceae bacterium | reverse complement strand
TGCAATTGATTCATTTTTGCAGGCTATTGGAATTGGTCAAAGAGGTTGAACGCCGGTACTTGTGGGTTGCGAGCGGTTTGTTGCTGATGCTCACCGTGATTCTGGTCGGGATTCACCCAACAGCCGTTTTCTTGATTGCGGCTGAGACGGTGGCTTTGGCAATGATAGCTGTCATCGGTTGTGTGTCGCATGCCCCACGTCTCCAGGAGTTGCGCAGAACAAAAGTTGACCTAATTAGGTTCCATTTGTTGCCCGCGGCCGGTTTGGGATTGGGGGGGGCGGTGGGAGCACTATTTCTTTTGCCGCTTGGTGGAACCGTCGCGAATCGCAAATTGTGGGACTCGTTTTCAAATTCAAGTGAGTTGATACAGGGTTTTCTTTGGGCTTCCGCTCCGATTGTTTTGTCAATTTTGGTAGTTGTCGTTAGTAAACGAAACCGTGAGCAATTTGCAGGCAGGTTGGCGTTGTTGATTGCCGTGTTGATGGTTTGTGTCGCGATCGGCTTGGATCTATTTGGTGTTCCGGTCGCCAATCAACGTTACACGGTATTTGCCTTCGCACTGTTGCCTATTGTTGCTGGATTGATGACCTCGAACATTCAGAATGTAGGTGTTCGAGGTGTAACTTGTTGTGGAGCAATGCTGATTGGTTTGACCGTGCCGACGACCAGCTGGTTGCCAATCAGTATTTACAAGCATCAGGTCGATCAAATTCGAAGGGAAGATTGGCAAGCAGCAATTAACGAATGTCAATCGATTGACGATCCTGATTTGATATTTTTGTTGGGCAACGTTCTGGAAGATGCTGCTTTGGATACCGCCGAACCAACCGTCGATTCGAAGAGACTGATCGAATACTTGAAATTTCCGTTGGTCGGAAGCGGTGGTCAAACGATTTCCAAAAGAGTGAATCCCGTTTCGACCTGGAGTACATCTCGCTGCCAATCGATTGTGGACGAATTGGCGCGTAGCCAATCAAATGCATTCGTCGTCGTTCGAATGGACGTCGAGGGATTCAACCAATTTACCACGGAATTGAACTCCAAACTGAGAGTTGCCTTTGGAGCAAAGTGCAATTTGCAAAACCGGTTGCCTCATAGCGAGATTGTGCATGTCCTATCAATCCAATGGAAGAAATAGGTAGGTGGCCCACTCAGTGCACGCGGCTGGGCCGGAAGGCCTCGATATCGATTGGCGGGGTTTTGAATTCAAGCAAGTCGGCGATGATTCTTGCTGTGCCGGCTGAGGCCTGAAGCCCCAAGCGAAAGTGGCCCGCGGCGATCAAACCATTATCGATGTTTGACAACCAGCCGATATATGGCAAACCATCGAAACTTGCGGGACGCAAACCCGACCAATGACCTGATGGCGATTGTTTGCGAAGGTCCGGGAGGATCGATTCAGCAAACTTGTGTAACTGTTCTTGAGCAAATGCGGTTGTTGAAGTATCAAAACCAACTTCTTCCATAGTTGAGCCGACGAGCAAGTAGCCATCTCGACGCGGGACGACGTAACGAGGGCCTTCGTTGATAATGTGATTCAATTTGCTTGTATCTTCTTGTTTGTAGAGTAGCATCTGGCCGCGTATCGGAGTGGTTGGCAGATAAAGACCAAGTCCCTCGGCAATTTGCCCGCTCCAGGCGCCAGAACAAATGCAAATGAAATCGGTTACAACCCGATTGCCGCGAAACGCAATGGAATCGACGCGACCGTGTTTTTCATCGAGCAATGGCGTCGCGGTATCCGAAAGGATCGTACCGCCGCGCAAGCTGATTGCCTGCCGCAGTGCGCTGAGGTGGTCAGGGTTGCGAATTTGAGATTCGCCGGGCAACCAAACGGCTCGTTTGATTTTGCTGCAATCAAGTAAAGTAAATTCTTCTGAAAGTGTTTCGATGGGAATGCGTTTGAAATCAATGCCTTCTTCTGTCCACCAAGATTCTTGGCCCAGCAAGGCACTCACTTCACCGACTGTCCGCGCAATATAAAGGCCACCGCAATTCCAAAAACCGTTGTCGATTTGTGTTTCGGAAAGCAACTGACGTGACCATTGTTCATGGACTGGATTGCTTAAGCCACACAAGCGGTCTAACGGATGCGTTGCGGAATGGAGGTGATACGGCATCAAGATTCCCGCGCCTGCCCAAGACGAGGAAGGGCCCGAATGAAGTCGATCAAAAACAGTTACCGCCCAAGATCGTTGTAACAATTCATAAGCAATTGACAATCCAACTGCGCCACCACCTAGGATGCCGACGTGGCCCCTGCCCTTCATGGCCTATGCTCCAAAAGTATGGACATATTCTGGGCCAAAATACAGGAACGCTCATCACCGGTGCTTAGCTGAGCAATAGTCGCTTTCAAGTCGTCTTCGTTGTCAACATCCGTTTGCGGCGCGAGAAGTTTGTAGGCAACTTTATTTTCTTCAAGAATTTTGACTGTTTGCGACAAGACATCTGGAGTGCTCCAAGAAATGTCTTCGAAAATGCAGGGCAAATTGCGTCGCATGCCGATCAAGTAGTACCCACCATCGCATGCAGGCCCTAGAACCACGTCGTTGTCGACCAAAGAATGGATGGCATTTGAAATTGTTTTTGACGTGATTGTGGGGCAGTCCGAGCCGATCACAAGGGTTGTATTGCTAGAGAAAAGTCGGTGGATCGGGTCAGTGGAAAGTGAATTGGAAAAATAATGCCGCAAGCGTTGTCCCAAATCGCCATCGCATTGCAATTGAAGATCCCACGCTGATTGACCAAGTTGTTCAAAAGCAAGTTGCGTTTCGACAGGCCAATAAACCAGCTCTCGCCGATCACACGCTGAGTCGAGTTCGCGCACCAAATGTTCAAGCATCAATCGATGAATTTCCGCTGCTGCGACGGGGCCAACACTGACGGAAAGGCGAGTCTTGACCGTCCCAGGTTTCCAGTATTTTGTGAATAGGCCTAGGGTCGTCACGCCGAAATCCTGAAATTGGTGTAAAGTGATCGTAGTTGCGTCGTAAAGTTATGATGTTACCAAACGATTCATTAATTGGGACAATGGTTAACCTCTGATTAGCCATTTGCTGCCACCGGCATCGACGACTTTTGAGATTATTGGCATAAAATGATTGAGCAAAATTGACAGGTTGGCTTTGGGGTTAAAGAATAGACGTATGCCTCTGCCGTCTGTCGTCCGCGTTTACGAATTGAGACAACCTAGGATTCTTGTTGATGTCAGATACGCTTAACGCGAAAAGTTATTTAGCTCTTTTGAAACGAAGCGGGATCGTCACCGAGGATAACCTTAGGGCATCTTTGGCAAGATTGTCATCTGCTGTGAACGGAACAAAGGTCACGCTTTCGCTTCTCAGCGATCACCTGATCAGCGAAGGTTTATTGACTACCTGGCAAAACGAACAATTACGGTCCGGTCGGCACAAGGGATTTTTTCTGGGGCAGTATCGTTTGCTGCGCTTGTTAGGCGCGGGAGGCATGAGTGCGGTTTACTTGGCCGAGCACAATATTACGGGTCAGCAACGCGCGATCAAAGTCTTGCCTCGTTCGCGAGTGGCTAACAAAAGTTACCTTGAACGGTTTTATTTAGAAGGCCGTGCTGCTGCTGCATTGCGTCATCCACGAATCGGTCAGATCGTTGATTTGGCAAACGATGACGACATTCACTATATGGTGATGGAATTTGTTGATGGGATTGACCTCGACAAGTATGTGAAAGAGCACCGGCCGTTACCAATTCTTAAGGCCTTGGATTACTTGCAACAAACGGCCGAAGGACTTGCTCACGCCCATTCCAGAAATATCATTCACCGCGACATCAAACCAGCGAATTTGATGGTCACCGACAACGGAGATAGCATTAAATTGCTCGACCTGGGATTGGCGTTGTTTTCAGATAGTGAAGAATCCCTGACAGTTTTGCACGACGAAAAAGTCATGGGTACAGCCGATTATTTGCCTCCGGAGCAGGCTCTCGATAGCCACCGCGTGGATCAACGCGCCGATATCTACAGTCTCGGTTGTACGTTCTATTTCATGATTGTGGGGCACCCGCCTTTCCCCGATGGCACTATCGCCCAACGAGTTGCCAAACACCAAAATGCGGAACCAATGGATTTGACGACCTTACGTCGCGACTGCCCGATACTAGTCTGGCGACTTTGTCAAAAAATGATAAAGAAAAAACCAGAAGAACGATTTGCAAGTTGCGAAGTGTTGTTGGAAGCGGTCAAGAAAGTCCGTACGGTTCTTGAGTTGCAAAAGAATACCACGCAAACTCCGCCGCTAAATACAAACGCCCGGATAGATACGAATTTGCCGGTAAATACAATCGCACCAAAAGCTCAATCAAAGGCCCAGACAGTTGCCACGCCGATTGAACCGCAAGATGCAAAACCTCAGCTTGGATCGTCCGATAGGTCTCAAACTCATGTAGCTGGAAAACAACAGCGCGATTCCCTGAATCTTGGTGGTCTAGGTGATATGGAAATTGCTCCCGCTAAGGAATCCCTAGACCGGAGCCTCAGCGATATGAATATGGAGCAGGTCGCCTCCGTTGGTGACGCCGTTAATACAAGGCGTTCGCGATTGGTGAAAAAATCGAATGTCAAATCGTTGTCAATTGTCGGAGCAATCGTGGCTTTGATGTTTGTCGTGTTGTTGGTGGTTCTGTATTTCTTGCAAAAGACATTAGACTAGAACCTGATTAACGTGTTCGTCCGTTGGAATCGCACCAAGAGACATACAGCCCGAACGTCTAGTAAATACGCGGTTAAGGAAACTCAGTATGGGAACGAAGAGTCAGTTTCACGTTTTGAAAGCCACCTATCGAATTGCATATTGTTGTTGCGTGCTGTTTGCGATTTGCTTTACGATATTTGGCGTCGGGATTGTCCAAGGGCAGGATGGCGAGCTCACGAAGAAAGAAAAACAGTTCCTCAAACTCGTGCGTTCTGATATCGAATCAGCAAAAAAAGCAGTCGAACGAGGGCGAGCTCTGCAGGCGAAAAAAGAGTTTGAATCGGCCATCGAACGAATCTCGAAGCAGGGTGAGTTTTCAGAACAGCTAACGAAAGAAATCTCCTTGGACCTTGAGAATCTGGCGGAAATCAAGGCTAAACTCACGGAAGCAGGCGTCGAAGTTGCAAGCATTCCGGCCGTCGCGGGAGCCGAAGCAACCGGGGTCAGCTTTTCGAAGCAAGTTGCTGGGCTGCTCGTTTCCAAATGCGGTAATTGCCATGTCCGAAACTCGCGGGGGCAATTTGGAATGCAAACCTTCGAAGCGCTCATGGCGAGTGGAATGGTTGAAGCGGGGGACCCGGTTTCGAGCCGATTGATTCAAGTGATAGATTCGGGCGAAATGCCAAAAGGCGGAGGCAAAGTCAGCGAGGAGGAACTCAATTTACTACGAGAATGGGTTAGTGGTGGTGCAAAAAATGATGGCGCGAATGACGTCGCACTTAATCAGCTTTCGAATTCAAGCGGTGAAGCATCTGTCGCCAGCAATGCGGACATGGTTGAAGTCGCAAAGCCCAGCGGCAATGAATCAGTGAGCTTCGCCAAAGACATTGCTCCAATCTTGGTCCAGGAGTGTTCTGGATGCCATCTCGATGCGCAGCGCGTTCGGGGCGGACTCAATATGTCAAATTTCAATGTGTTGTTACGCGGTGGTGACAATGGGGTAATGTTGAATCCAAACGCAGCTGGCGAAAGTCTATTGGTCAAAAAACTCAAGGGAACCGGAGGCGGCAATCGAATGCCAGGCGGGAGGCCTGCACTTGCGGCCGACGTGATTGCGAAGTTTGAAACTTGGATTGCAGAAGGCGCCAAATTCGACGGAGCCGACCCAGCTCAACCCACATCGCGTTTGGCCTCCGTTGCATCAGCGGCAGGAATGAATCACGAGGCTTTGGCGAAGAATCGAGCTGCATTGGCCGAAAAGAATTGGAGCCGAACCCTACCAAACGTGGCGGCAAATGTGACCAGCAACAACGAGATACAATTGTTGACAACGGTCTCAGCTGAAACGTCAAAACACTGGTTCGAGACCACCAATAAACTGGTATTGCAGATCAAAAAAGAACTAAAGCTGGCGAATTCTTTGCCATTAGTTAAAGGCAAAATCACAGTTTATTTTTTTGAGAAGCGATATGACTTCAATGAATTTGGAATGATGGTCCAAGGACATGGGGCGCCGAAAGATCAGCGCATGAATTGGGGATTTGACCAAGTCGATTCGTTCGCCGCTATTTTGTTGAACAGCGACGATAGCCTCGCTGAAGCGTCACAAATTGATCTTTGCCGAGGTTTAACTGCCAATACCATTGCTGCCCAAAGTTCAGAAGTCCCACGGTGGTTTGCCGACGGAATTGGATATCAAACCGCGAGCGAGATGTTTGCGAAGAACGAAATAACAGCGCAGTGGTTGCCCAAGGCCACAGAGATTCTTGGCCGGGACAAAGACATTTTAAAACAGTTCTTGGCAGGCAAATTGGCAGAGGATCAAGCGGGTTTGATCGGTTACTTCGTGGTCAATAACCTGCGCTCGCAACCGGGATACAAAAAACTAATGTCGGCTTTGCAGCAAGGGACAGGTTTTGACGAAGCCTTCCAAAATGCATTCGGCCGAACCTACCAAGAGTTCATTGCACCTCAAAAAAAATAAAGTGGGAATCCCAAATCAAACGTTTGTTTGGGCCGCTGTTTCAAATAGGCGTGTTACCCGTTCTCCTGCATGGGTCTGATCCCGTTTTGGCGAGAACCACCCGCCGAAAAACTGCCCACTGTTACCCCTAGTTTTCTTAAGCACTTGCCATGAAGAAAATTTCAAAATTTTTTTATACAAATCGTTGTAGCGCAAAACGACGCAAAAAATCCGCGAATTGAAACGAGCTGGTTGAGATTGGGCAATTCTAGGCCGAGTTTGACGATAGGAGAAAAGGCATCCCTGCGACAAAATGTTTGACGACCTCGGTTTGGGTGCCTACAATGCTTCGCTTCTTGGCTCAACGGACATGCGGAGAACTACGTTGGTGTAGCTCCCAGAATGACCGGGCCGGTGAATGGAGAATAGAGGATGAAAATGAAGAAAACGGAGATGAAACCTTTCAAGGAAGTTTTGCTTGCCTTGCGAGCGCGATTGCGTGGTGACGTCAGTACCCTAGCAAACGCGGCCCTTACAAGCTCTTCTAATGGACAAGGTGGAAGCGTTTCGGCGGTTCCGAGTCATATAGCCGATTTGGGCAGCGATACGTTTGAATTGGACAATACGTTGATGTTGATGAGCAATGAAGGCGAAACGCTTTCAATGATCGAGCAAGCAATCGAGCGAATCGAAGACAGCACTTATGGAATCTGTGTTGAATGTTCTGGAAAGATTCCTAAAATGCGACTCAATGCGATTCCCTACACGCCCTATTGCGTAAAGTGTGCGAGCGAAATTGAAGCTGAAAAGTATTGATTTGCCGAGCAAGTTAACGTGATTGAGAAACATAACGGTAGGCGCAAGTTGCGTCGTGCCGTTTTTTTTTAGATTCGACAGAACAAGAATGAGAACTACAAATTGCCTTTTGTTTCTAGTCGTATTGCTACTAGGTTTGGCGGCCGACTTGATAACCAAGTCTTGGGCGTTTGCAAGATATTATGCACCCCATTCAGACTATCAGCCTGTTGTTTGGTGGATTGATGGCGTTTTGGGTTTGCAAACCTCAACCAATCCTGGTGCATTGTTTGGAATGGGGGCTGGTCTGTATTGGCTGTTTTCAGCTGTCTCAATTGTCTTTCTGCTCATCATTGTCATTTGGCTCACGCGATTTGGAGCGACGAATGACCGTTGGCTATCCATAACCTTAGGCTTGATCTCAAGCGGAATTTTGGGAAACCTCTACGACCGATTGGGGTTTGGTTATGTTGCTGGGCGGTCTGCCGAAATCACTCATCATGTTCGAGATTGGATTTTGTTTCGTTGGGAGGGAATCGGCTTTTTGGATCCCTGGCCAAATTTTAATATTGCCGATTCGTGTTTGGTGATGGGTGCATGTCTGCTTTTCATGCATGGGTTGTTTTATGGTAAATCAATGTCTTCTGAACCACTCGATCAACCGATTGCAGAACAGATCAATGGATGAGCTTGAGAACAGATTGAGACTCGCACGATGTGTCGCGGTCGATGGCGGGCGAGCAACGTTGCCGTTTTTTCGATCCGATGAATTGAACGTGCAGTGGAAGCAAGATGGTTCGCCCCTGACGGTGGCCGACCAAACGGCAGAACTGTTAATCCGCGAGCGGATCCTCGCTGAGTTTCCAAACGACAGTATTGTTGGTGAAGAATACGGTTTTACTGAGGGAACGAGCGACTTTCGCTGGGTACTCGACCCGATCGATGGAACGAAATCATTCATCAGCGGTGTTCCACTCTATGGCACAATGGTTGGCATCGAACGCAGTGGTAGAGCAGTGATCGGTTCGATTTATTTTCCAGGGTTGAATGAAGGGATGTATGCGTGCATTGGCGAAGGCGCGTGGTATTTTGCAAACGGAACTGAGCCGCGTCGGGCGCGCGTTTCTAGCGTTAGTAATCTCTCTATGGCCTCGTTAATGACGACATGCGTACCGACGTTTGGGCGGCGCAATGCAAGTGCACAGTTCGCGGCTCTCGCCAACAAAGTGCGATTGTCGCGGACCTGGGGTGACGTCTATGGTTACATGCTGGTGGCTACTGGACGCGCCGACGTGATGATCGATCCGTTCATGAACGTGTGGGACGCCTGTGCGTTGTTGCCAATCATTGAAGAGGCTGGTGGGCGATTTACAGATTGGCGCGGAGTTGCCCGCGTCGACGGCGGCGACTCAATTGGCTCCAATGGCCTTGTTCACGACGAGGTTCTTGCAGCATTGGTATCATGCTCAGAAATGCCGAGCGTATAGGTTTGGTTGTCCTCGTCCGAACCGAAATCAGTTGACTGATGCTCATCGCGCCTCTTGCACAGAATTTCCAGCTTTTTTTGCTAGGCGGAGCAACGAGACCTTAGCGTTGAATCGGCGAACCTGGATTGCGAATGCCAAGGCCGACGACACCAGCTGAACTTCCGTAAATTCCGTATTTTGCTCGCGTCTCGCCAACGCAGCCATAGGCATCTTGTCCGCGGCCGACTCCGTCTCCGCAATAGCCATTGTCCGATCTTCGATATGACGAAACTCCCGAATAACCTTGTAAACGATCGAACGGTGCGTTGATTGCAGGGACGACTTGGTTTGTCAACGAGCAAGCCAGTCGCGGATGGTTCTGTCCCAGCTTGGCCGATAGCGGTCGTGGCCAATAGTTGCTTGCGTTAGGGCAACGCGTTAGTCCCAATGGTTTGCCGCATTCGCAACCGCTGGGCGAGGGTTCGCGGTAGGGACGCCCATGGACGCCTTGAGCTTCCAAACGAGTTAACGGTGCGGCGCCTATTGGGAAAAGGCGCTGATTGCAGAGGCTGCTAGGGTTCCATTCGGCATGTGCCTGCGGAGTTGTTACCGTTTCTTGTGCCAATCCTGGCTGCGTAAAAATCGAAGTGAACGCAAAAGCGATCGCAAAAGCAACTCGATTCTCGCGTATTCGGGCAAACATTCCTAAGTACCTTGGCTACTAGGGGGCATCGATTCCGTTCATTCGGATCGATCGACTTTTTCGAAACAACAATTGCCACTACTTTAATTGGCGGGACCAGAGTTCGTGTCTTGCGTTCAACTGGCGCCGTTTGTACCGATTATTTGCTTGGTAGTAACGATTTAGAGCATTCGGATCAGCTCATTTCCGAGAGGGGACAGTTGGACTAAAATGGACTGTTCACTGGACTACGTTTGAAGAGGAAATACGGCGGATGAAAAAGTTCACATTAGTGTTAAGTGTCGGTTTGCTTTGTTTTGCGGGTTGCGAAACCAAGGACTATTCTGCGTTGGACACGAAAGTTCGCTTGGAAGAATTAGAGCAGCAAATCGTGGAATTGAAAGCCGAGAATGAGCGTTTGACCAAAGGAGCTGGGGGCCGCAAAGCGCCTGCCAAAATATCGGCGGTTGAGAATCAAAAAGACGTTCCTCAAAAAAGTAAACCCAAACTTGCGATTGCCGACGAACAGGCAGTTGGAAAACGCCTTGTTGATTTGGGAGCCAATGTTGAAGCGGATGCTGAAGGCCGTATTGTTGGTATTGATCTGGCGAACAGTCGCAACACGGCCGACGCAGTGGCCTTGTTAACCGATTTGTCGAATGTCAGAAGTTTGATCGTCAAGGGTTCCGATCTCGTTCCCGATTCCTTTGCGGTAATCGGTGGTCTCAATTCCCTAGAGCGTTTGGAGATGGAATTGGCACCCGTCACCGTTGATGCGCTAACAAAATTGAAGTCGCTTACGAATCTGCAATTTTTGCAATTGTTCCGTTCCGATATTTCTGATGAAGGCCTGGAGGTTGTTGCAGAGTTTCCAAAACTTGAGCAACTCAGAATTGGCCAAACACGCGTAGGTGACGCGGGCGTGGCGTTTCTTAAAAATGCGAAGTCGTTAAAAGCAATTGATCTCAGTGATTGCAATCGCGTTTCCGACAAAAGCCTAGCGACGTTGGCCGAACTTCCTGAATTAGTTTTTCTGAAGGTTTGGGGACCGCAGATTACCGATGCCGGAATGCTGGCCGTTGGCAAAATGAAAAAGCTGCGAGTGCTTGGACTTAACGATACTGCCGTCACCGATGCCGGTATGAGCGAACTCACGGGACTAAAGGATTTGACCGAGATTCATTTGTTTCGGACACGTGTAGGCGATCAAGGAATCGTACATTTGTCGGGGCTTAGCAAATTGTCGAATCTGAATTTGCGGGATACGAAGATCTCGGACGCGGCTATTAAAGTAATCGCGGACAAACTTATCAACGTTCGGATACTTGATTTGAGCGAAACCAATTCGCCTGGCGTTTCCGATGCCTCCGCTGAAGCGTTTTCCAAAATGAAAAATCTGGAAGATATCAACCTTTGGAGTACAAGTGTTTCGGATGGATTGATCGCCGGCCTGGCAGATTTGCCGAAACTCACTCGTGTGAATTTTGATAACACCAAAATCACGGACCTAACAGTCGACCGTTTGGTTTCTATGCAACAAATTGTGTGGCTGCATCTGGGTAAAACGGCGATCAGTGACACTTCTGCCAAAAAATTGGTGGAACTCAAGAACCTGGCCTATCTCAACGTCTCGCAAACGGCTATGTCTGAGGATGCATTCTTCGACCTGTACGACGCACTCTCCGAAAGAAAATGCGTTGTTGTTGGGCCATAAACGATTCCGGTTGGCTACTGAAATTCTGCGAGAACAAAATCACAAATGTCGGTATCTTTGATTTGCTGAGGGGCGGTTGCCAAACATCCACTAGCAATCCAAACTGCCTCGGACGCTGTCTCACTGGTGATGACGCCGTGTGAACCCTTGATCAATGTTGCGTCCAGTGGAATGGATCGCGTTGCGGGATCGAAGAAAAGTTCAACCGGATCGTAACCTGGCTTACGATGAATATCCACGGTTCGAGAGAAAGCAGGCGCGCAGGCGTCGTCCAACCACCAATAGTAGGCTTGCCAACTATTTGGTTCTGAAATCAGAATCACATCTCCTGAGCGTTCGTGGGCCATGCCCAATTCGTCGCGAGCCGAACCAGAAAGCACCGATGCAATTCCTGGTAGCCCTTCGAAGTGG
>JAHEAM010000501.1 GCA_024642765.1 Planctomycetaceae bacterium | reverse complement strand
GCGACACTTAGGGCAGATAGTCTAAATCAAATTGATTTTGACTGCAACTACCCTCTGGCCAAACCGTTGACTCTGTGGGATTCGTGTTAGATCAAGGTGGACGATTTTTGTAATAGGTTTAGTCCAGCTCTTTGACACATCGAAAACCAACATGATTTGTTCCGGTAGAAATTTCGCCTTTTCCACGCGACCCAATCATATATCGTGTGCAATATTGGTCTGTGCACAAGAATGAACCGCCGCGATGGACCCGTTTGGGTTCGGTGGGTTCCGCGGGGTCAAAACTCTTTTTTGGACCCTGCGGATTCCTGGCAGTTTTCCCCATTTGGGCCAACTGTGCATAATAATCCGGTCGGTACCAGTCGGCGCACCATTCCCAAACATTTCCCGCCATATCGTGTAGTCCATAGGCATTGGCAGGAAACTGACCAACCGATGCAATGCCCCCAAAGCCATCTTCTGCCAAGTCCGTCACGGGAAATTTGCCCTGGAAAGTGTTGGCAAGCCATTTTCCCTCCGGCTGAAATTCATCTCCCCAGGTGTAGATTTTCCCCGCCCACCCACCTCTGGCTGCAAACTCCCATTCTGCTTCTGTAGGTAATCGCTTTCCCGCCCAGTTGGCATAGGCCTCGGCATCTTCATAGGCAATTTGCACGACGGGAAAATTTTCTCGACCTTTGATACTGCTTTCAGGCCCCTCGGGATGTCGCCAACATGCACCCGGAATGTATGTCCACCATCGGAAATGATTATCCAGAGGTATCATCTCGGAGGGCGGCGCAAAGACAACCGAACCAGCGATCAGATTCTCCACAGGTGCATCCGGATAATCTTCGGCCTTGGGTGCGCGCTCAGCCAATGTCACATAGTTGGTTGCTGCCACAAACTCGGCGAATTGTTGATTCGTAACTTCGGTTCGATCCATCCAAAATCCATCAACGTAAACTCTGTGGATAGGCCGGGCATCACGCATCGAGTCTGGTCCACCGTTGGGCAAATCGGTTGGATCGTTACAGCCCATCGAAAATTCGCCACCAGGAATCCAAACCATACCTGGAGGTGCATCACTTTCGCGAGTGAGCGAATTTTCAAGAGTCGGAGCGAAGCCGTTGTCCGTTTGCTGATCTTTGTTGAGATCGACTTGAACTATTTGCCGGGGATTTAGAGTTTGTTGCTGCCAACGAACGACCGCCCAAACAGTAATTGCGCTCAGGATTCCAACGGCAAGTAGCTTCAAATTGCCGCTGAAACCGGTGTTCTTCGGTGGAGTTTTTTCGGCCACACGTGCTGTCTTTGTCATCGCCTTAGGATCCTATGGTTTGTTTCTGATCAAAATGGATAATTGTTTACCTTGAAATAATGTGTAGTTGATCATTGTCTTCTTAATCAGGGAGCGATTCAATAACTGCCTTTTGCCAGGAAAACTCTGGCGAATTCAGCACGTGAGGTTCGCTAGCTGTGTCCCGCGATGCCATCACTGCATGATTCTGCGGCTATATTGACTGGAAACCAAAGAGTTTTGTAGCGATTATGACGATAAGGTAAAGTGTGCCGTAGTCATTCCGTGCTTGGCTTGTTCGTTGATATTCCCAAAAATCCGCGTATTGAAATATGAGAGAAGTTGCCAAATTCAATTTAGTACGTTGGATGTGGCGTCGCGGATTTTGTTGCGTGTTGTTTCTAACAATGCTGCAAGTCTGGCCGACTTGCGTTCGGGGAGTTCAGTGGCAGGGGGCGACCCAAGATGTCTTGGTCGAGCCAGAACAGGACGAAAAGTTGCCGATTTTTTCGTCCAAAAACGACTTGAAAGCTGATTCTGGAACACAATCACCAACCCAGTATCTTCTTAAAGACCAAGTTTCGGACCAGCCTTCATGGGCAGAAGGAATCCGCGTTGGTTACGACAAGGGATTTGTCATTGCAGCCCAGCAAACAACGGATTTGGGAATTGGTGATTCCCCGTTCCAATTGAAAATCAATGGATGGGGACAATTACGGCAAACAATTTTTGATTCTAAAGGGCCGAATAACGATCTGAATCAATTTCAGTTGCAACGGGCACGAGTCATTGCCTCGGGAAGCGTCTTCACTCCGGATTTCTCATATTTCATTCAAATCGACGGTCGCAGCAGTAGCGGCGACAATGTTCGATTGTTGGATTATTACCTAACCTACGACTTGGGGCATCATCGGTTGGGCTGGGACGAAGGCCGGATAGGGCTAAAGACCGGGCAATACAAAATACCGTTTACCATGTCTCGTTGGTTGTCGGGGCGTGAATTTCAATTTGCTGATCGCTCCGTTGCCAGTACCTATTTCGACGTAAACCGAAGTTTGGCGTGGGGAATCTATGGCAAAACGCCGGGTTCGATAATCCCGATTAACTGGGAAGTTGCCTTATTTAATGGCCTGGTAACCGGCGGCGCTGAGACAGGCAGTAGCGGTTCGTTGGACAACAACTTTGCGTACTCTGGTCGCATCTATTTCTATCCGAATGGCGAATGGGGCGAAGGCCAATTGGCCGATTTTGACTGTCACGATCAGATTGCAACTCGAGTCGGCGCAGCAGTCGCAAGTACGACGATCAACCGGATCGGATCCACCGAGTTTAATTCGTTGCGAGTTGTCGATTCCGGCAACGTACTCGCGACTCTCCTTCCACTCGGGGTGGAGGAATACAGCGTCAATATGTATGCGGTCGACGCGTCGTGCAAATACCGTGGGTGGTCGGCGACTACGGAATATTATTTTCGATGTGTGAATGGATTTCAGGGTGCGGCGGTGCCAGACCTTTTCGACCATGGCTACTGGCTACAGTTGGGCAAGTTTGTTGTGCCTCAAAAACTTGAATTGCTAACACGTTGGTCAAGGGTGGTAGGAAATTCTGGGACGCTCGGAGCCAATAACCAAAGTGCCGATGAAGTCGCAGGTGGTTTCGTTTGGTATATGCGCGGTCAGCATGCCAAATTCACATTTGACGCGACCTGGCTGGACGGTGCGCCAGTAAGCTCTTCGGCTCTCAATATCACCCCGGGTTATCAAGGCCTGCTTGTGCGTTCGCAAATTCAGTTTGCGTTCTAGCTGGATAGTCTTTAACCTGCCGAACTGCTATCAATCACATGCTGACGCAA
>JAHEAM010000500.1 GCA_024642765.1 Planctomycetaceae bacterium | reverse complement strand
AAGATAGGTGAAATGACTGTCGTCTCGCCACTGACACAACCAACAGAGGGCGCAACCGTTCGACTTGTCGACGACCCGTTGGGCAGTGATTCTACCGTCGATAACAAAAAAAACACGCCCGAAGAATTAGAGGCGAGAGTGGAATCGACAGTTGAAACGATAGATACGAAAACAGGTGCAAACAAAACAACGCCGGCCGAAGAATCAACCAACGAAACTCCCAAGTCCGAGTGATACCCCGGCTTCCTAGAAATTTATTTAGTTCAATCAAGAAACGAATCTGGAATTTAAGCGATGCGATCGATAATCAAATGGGCGATTCGAAATTCACCTGCAATGAATACGTTTGTAATCGCTTTGTTGTGCGTGGGCGCGGCGAGTTTGATTGTTATACCTCGCGAGGTTTTTCCGAATTTTGAACTCGAGATTCTACTTGTTTCTGTGCCTTTCCCGGGAGCAACTCCAGACGAGGTTGAAGAAGGTATTTGTCAAAAAGTTGAGGCGGCGGTTGCTAATGTGGACGGCGTCAAGAAGGTAACGTCGGTCTCTCAGGAGAGCTTTGGGTTTGTGATCCTGGAACTCCAAAGTTATGTGCGTGATCCACAAAAGGTACTAAATGAAGTCCGCTCGCAGATCGATCAAATCTCAACATTCCCGCCGCGGAGTGAAGATCCAGAAATTCGTCAAATCGTTTTTCGTGCTCCGGCGATCACGATTGGTTTGTTAGGGCCAGAGCAATCGGCTGACCCCAAAATTCGATTGAACCAAGAACGTCAGTTGCGAAATTTAGCCGAATCCATTCGCGAGGACTTACTTGATTTGCCTGCAGTTGCTCCTAAGAGTATTGTCCGTCGACCATTTGCCAAGATCTTTCAGCCTTCTGGACCGGCGATTTCATCTGCAGAAATTGTCGCCGCGAAGCCCTTTGAGATCGCCGTTGAAATCCCCGAAAATACCTTACAAGAATACGGGCTCAGCCTTTCGCGGCTCGCGACACTCATTCGACTTCAAAACATCGAGATGCCTGGCGGGAAAATGGAAACCGCCGGTCAAGAACTACTTTTGCGCGGAAAAAACAAACGAGAGGTTGGTAGTGAAATCGCCGAGATTCCAATATTGACTAAGTCTAACGGAGACGTCGTTACCGTTGGCGATTTAGGCACTGTGATTGATGGATTCGAAGAGTCGATTTCCGAACATATCATCAATGGACGACCTGGACTTGCGATCCGTGTATCGAAGACGTCTGACGAGGATTTGTTTACCGTAGTCGAAACGGTGAAAGAGTATGTTTTGAAAAAATCAATTCCTCCAGGTTATGAGTTGAAAATTTGGGGTGATGTTTCACTTGATGTTGAGGATCGCGTTCGTCTCCTCTCGACAAATGGTTTACAAGGCCTTGTCGTCGTTTTCGTGATTTTGGCATTGTTTCTCGAGTTGCGACTTGCATTTTGGGTTGCTTTGGGGATTCCCATTTCGATTCTTGGCACAGGACTTGTGTTGCTTGCTTTGGGACAAAGTCTCAATATGCTCACGATGTTCGCGTTCTTGATGGCACTTGGAATTGTCGTTGATGATGCGATTGTGATAGGTGAAAATATTTTTGAAAAACGACAACTAGGAATGCGTCCTATTCAGGCATCAATTGAGGGTACGCTTGAGGTTTTGCCAAGCGTCGCTGCGTCGGTGGCTACGACAGTGATTGCTTTCTTTCCGTTGATGTTCGTTAGCGGCGTCATGGGCAAATTTTTGGCCGTAATGCCATTGGCCGTGATTGCTATGTTAATCATTTCTCTTGCGGAAGCCTTGCTTGTGTTACCAAGCCACTTGGCCCATGACAACAATCTTTTTATGCGAATGATCGGCATCGTGTTTTATGTCTTTAAACCATTGACATACTTTGTTTCCTTTTTGAACAAAATCGTTACAGGGCTTTTGCAGGAATTCATTGAGCGAATTTACCGACCGATGCTCGAGTGGTGCTTACGTAATCGGCGAATAACGATCGCCACGGCAATAGCAGCGATCGTTGCGTCTGTCGGTCTCGTGCTCGGTGGAATCGCACCGCTGGGAATGTTTCCACAGATCGATGCCAGAGAAATTTCGGTAACAATCGCATTTCCAAATGGCGCTTCGGCTGAATTTGCAAGGGACGCGACCATTATCCTTGAGGATGCAATTCGCCGCGTCGATGAGGAACTAAAAATTGAAAATGGTGGTAACAGCTCGATCGTCAATGTCTATCGTCGCATTGGCGAGGTTGGCGATTCGAACGGGGGGCCGACGGGAATCACGAATGGCAGTCACGTTGCTACAGTTGAAGTGCAGTTGACACCGCCGGAAGAACGCACGGAACATTCGAAAACAATTATCGCCAAATGGCGTGATGCCGTTCCCGAAATTGCTGGTGCTGAAGCATTGAAGTTTGATATGCGTTCGATGGGCCCAGGTAAAGGCGGTATTGAACTAAAGCTTCTGGCCAATGATCAAGGCGTAAGTTATTTGGAAAATGCTGCTGAAGAATGCAAGAAATACTTGGCAGGCAAAGAAGGCGTTTCGGATATCGAAGACGATGCACGCGAGGGCAAGGCTGAGATGGTTTTGCGGCTCAATGATGCTGGCAAGGCTTTGGGGCTCGATGAAAATGTCCTTGCCAATACGATTCGAGCCAGTTATTTCGGCGAAGAAGTTATGCGACTACAACGTGGTCGCCATGAAGTGAAATTGTTGGTTCGGTACCCGAAAGAAACTAGGCAATCGATGGAGGGCTTTGAAAATATTCGTGTTCGCGGCAACGACAATTTGGAGCGACCGCTCTCGGAAGTAGCCACTGTCGAGTTCAATCGATCATTTTCCTCGATCAATCGTTTGAATCAACGTCGTGCAATAACGATTACGGCTAGCGTTGATTCCAAGAAAGCCAACGCAACCGAAATTGTTGCGGAAATGAAGAGTACGATTCTGCCGCAGCTACAAGAAAACTACCTTCAAAGGTTTGGCGTTAATATTGCCGTTGATTGGGAAGGTGAACAGGCGGATACGGCTGAATCAGTAAGCAGCATGATGGTTGGCTTTTTGATCGCCCTTCTCTGCATGTACGTTTTGCTGACTTTAGAATTTCGCTCTTATTTG
>JAHEAM010000499.1 GCA_024642765.1 Planctomycetaceae bacterium | reverse complement strand
GAACACATAGCGGTCCACGAAAAAAGCTCGGCAGGAATTCCCGCCGAGCTTCGATTATTCTTGAGTAGGGTGCGTTTGAAGGCACCTAGAAACGGGTCATAAAATAAGGTGCGTCATGACGCACCCTACAGTTTCTGTTTACATGAAAAAACTAGCGACGTCGTCGTCGCAAGCCAATCCCAGCAAATGCCAAGGCACCCAGAGCGAGGGATGTCGGTTCGGGAACGGCAATTACGTTGAAGGCGATAGAGATGTCATCCAATCCAAATTCGTCGCGATTGTTTGAACCAGAAACATCATCACCACTCCAGCGTAAAAACAATTGCCCGCCATTTGCAATGGTAACAGCAAAGTTCTGAAAAAAAGATGTATTAGTCCAACCAAAGGGATCTGCTGCCAATGGGCTCGTAAAATCAAATGCCCCGACTGGAGTGAACGTTACACCATCGGTCGAATAAGAAAAATTAAACGAATTTGCTCTTGGTTCGTTATTCAAAACCCAAACATCGTAACCCAGGTCAAAATCCGTAACAGCTTGGCCAGTGCTGTTCTTTATCTTTAGCGTAACGCTTCCTGGAGCAAAATCCGTGCCCCCTGGTTGAATTCCAAGTACTCGATTTACTCCTGCAGTAGAATCGCGATCGAATCCATACAATCCTCCGGTTGTAACTGCTCCCGGACTTGCACCTCGAGCAAAGTCTCCTGAAGTAAAGGAACCGCCGAAAGTGGTATCACCATCGCTCAATCCAGTAACGGCCCAAGAGTTCGAGTCTAGCTGTCCCGTCGACGTCGCGCCTGCCGTTAAGCCTGCACCAGTGAAGGCTCCATTGTTTGAGCCGGTTACCGACGAATCAAAGGTGATAACTGTCGCAACATTGGGGTTTACAATCAATAAATCACCATGAGCTGTCGTTGACAGGCTCAGCAACAAAAACAATCCAAACACAATTCGTTTCATATAGCAAACCTCCGAAACATGGTGTTAATTTTAGTCGGTAATAAAAGGACCCACAAAGTATAGCCAAAAATCCGCTTGGGTAGAATAAGAAGACTGGGAAGTTTTCATGAAGTTTCCGTGAATTCGGTCTTCGTGATTTTTAAGCGAATGCGGGCGTTGCTACTTTTCCAAGGCATTCCGCAAAAACGGCCCGTTTTATTGGAGGTTTAAGCCTCCAGCCCAATATTGAATTGCCCAGCACTTGGATAACCTCCCAAAGGGCAGGAGTGCCCTCGATTCATGCAATACTCTCAAGCGGAAAGCCTGACTATTCACTCTTTGCTAGCGGTTGAGTGGGAGCGTTTTCGGGAGAAGTGATCGCCAAACGTAATCGTTCACGAGCTTCGGCCAATAGCACCCTGGCCATCTCCCGGTTCTCTTCCGTGACAACGGGCGTTCCAAAAACGGCCACTTGAACTTGATAATAGTTGGCTTGATGGCTGCGGTCGCGACCTTGGATCGCATGGGTCACGAAGTCGTACAACCACGAAGCACCGAAAGGCGGATTGAACGAATTCCCGTTCGCTCGAAATGCCGCACACAAAACGTATCCTGTTTCAGCACCCTCCTGTCGTTCCAGTTCAATCTCTTGAACCTTCCAGTCCGGATCGTCTTGTAAATCGCTGGCTGATGTCGTTATTTCACGAACGCCGTTTTGCTTGATCTGCCAACCGTTACCGCGATAGCAAACTTGCAAATCGTGCCAAAACGGACCGAACAGAAAATCGCACGACAATTGGTAACGCTTTCCAGTGGCATCATCAAAAAAGTAACTGCGAGAATTCTCTCCCCAAGCGTCGAATTGTCCACGACTGGCAGCTTCGAAATTGACTTGAGTCAAGGCCGCATTGCGAACGACTGCAAACGACTCATCGAGCGAGATAGCCCGAATCACAGACTGCTCGATTGCCTTTTTCTCGCCCTCTCTTCCAAACTGCAATAGGCCCAGTTGCCAAACCGCCAAGCACACGAGGGATGCGATGCTAAAAAGCAAAAAGTTTACCCCTACGGGGCTGCTCGACCTTTTTGCTTTCGGTGCCTCAAACACTAGCTCCTCAGCAGCCAATGCGGCATCTTCTTCCATTTCTTCGTGGCGGGCTGTAGAAAACAACCAATCCCAAACATACATAAGGCTCAAGCCCCGGTGGTCGACAGCCAAGTCTTTTGCCCGCCACTCCGCGTTCACAGGAGCAAGCAACTCTCCTAAAAACCGATCGAGACAATAGATGACTCCGAGTGAAGCCGCAAACAATACCAATCCCAGCATGGTATGTGGAAGACCTTCCGTCCAATCCAAATCCAACCATTCGTACGCAATTGCAATCGTACAAATTCGAACTGAGTTCATTAGGGTAACCCACACGACGCCCAGGACAATCAGCATCAACACATGGAACAAGGCGCGACGCTGCCAAATCGAATAAATCACGATGCATGTGATGATCGAAATCAACGACACAATCCCGCTGCAAGCCTCATCAACAAACAATTGCTTATCTTCCAACTTCAGGGTGTTGCCTTGCATCACATGAAACACGCCGAAGGCGTCGAGGACTTTGCTGCTCAACCAACTGCTGAACAACTGCAGTTCGGCAACGAACCGGCGATCGTAATTCAACGGTGGTGGTAAGAGCACCAGTTGCGAGGCCCAAATTCCCCACAGCGCGGGAACGGAGTAACGACTGCGGACGCAGGCCACGATGCCAAACGTAAAAACGCCCCAAGCGAACAGGCCCAGCCAAGGGCTGAAGATGTAGGCTGCGAACGCAAGCGTCAACAGCCCCAGCACGATCACGCCCAAGCCGAACCAGTAGAGCCAGTTCGAGCGTTCGGATTTTTCCTCTCGTTCCCCCCAGCGTTGCCAAGTGAAGAAGGCAACGGCGGCGAACACCAGCGGGAACCCCTGGTATTCAGGATGCGTCCACTGGTCACTAAAAAAGTCAAACAGCAGCGGCCCAAACGCCACCAACGCGGCAACTCCCAATGCGATCCAAACCCATTTCGGCGTTTTCATCAATAACTCAATTGGATAGTGGACTTGTGGTCCAATTAGTTTGAGAAACGAAAGTTCAATTCGTTCTATTTTACATTACTTGGATAACGGAGGTCGAGCCACATACTGTATCAGTTTTCGCATTGG
>JAHEAM010000498.1 GCA_024642765.1 Planctomycetaceae bacterium | reverse complement strand
TGCCAACGACCAATACCATCGGCTCGTAAATAACGCCAGACATTCCAAAGCTAACAAAAACCAACGCCGTTCCCATGATTGTAGCAATCGTCATTCCAGAGATAGGACTATTCGATGACCCAATAATTCCCACGATGCGACTGGCGACAGTCACGAAAAAGAAACCAAAGACAACAACCATCACACCGATCATCAGTTTTTCTTGAATCGTATTGCCAGGTATATTTGGCAAGAAGCCCATCAAGACAACCAGCCCAATACTTCCGAAGATCACTACAAATATCGAAAGATCGTCGTCCGTGCGCAGCTTGCTTCTCTCTGATTTACCTTGGGTCAATGACCGGAATGCGCCCATGAATGAGGCAAAAATCGTTGGCAGTGTTTTGATTAAGGTAACGAGGCCAGCCGCGGCAACGGCACCTGCTCCGATTTGTCGTATGTAAGCCTTATAAATCGCTCCCGACACGTCTTCCAACGTTTTCGTATCACCATTCCAACCGAATCCCTCAGGCGAAATTCCCAATTTACTTAGTTGAGCTGCAATCATCTCGTGAGGAACTAACGTCGCGAGCAATGGAATCAGACCAATCCAAGCCAAAACGCCACCCGCCACCAAGACCCCTGCGATTTTGGGCCCAATAATATAACCCACACCTAAGTATTCTGGCGTGATTTCGCCGCCAATTTGCGCGGACGGCAAATACTTATTGGTTGTCGCCGCAACGTACTTGGGTGCTTCGGCAATCAAATGAAAAATCTTTTGGAATGTCGCGTAAACGACCGCTACGCCGAGTCCCATGTAAGCTGTCAGCGCAAAACTACCTCCCTTTTCTCCTGCGACTAAGACTTGCGCGCAAGCCGTTCCTTCGGGGTAGGGCAGTGACCCATGTTCTTGAACGATTAGCGGTTTACGAAGAGGAATCATCATGAGCGTTCCCAAGATGCCACCAAAAATAGCAAGCATGAGAATCGTCCAATAATTGAAGTACTCCAATCCAACGCCATTACTCAGGAAAATAAAGGCAGGCAAAATAAATACCACACCGGCCGCAACACTTTCACCCGCGGAACCGCAAGTTTGAATGATGTTGTTTTCCAAAATCGTCGTTCGCAAAAACGTTTTCCCAATCGAGATTGCCAAAACCGCAATTGGGATCGAAGCCGAAACGGTCAAACCAGCCTTCAACGCAAGGTAAACCGTCGCCGCACCGAACAAAACGCCAAAGACACTCCCGAGCAAAATCGCACGAATCGTAAACTCGGGCACCGACCGATCGTCAGCAGCAATGTACGGTTTGAATTCCGTCGATGTCTCGCTAGTGCTCTTGTCAGTCGCCATTTGCAAGTTCCACCTTTTCAAATCAAAGAACCAATAAAACGAGTAGGCCTAATCCTAGAGTCAAAACTCCATTTGAAATTGTCGACATTTTTTGGAGGGCATGCAACGACCCTTACCTTTTCCTTGTTCAACTGTTTGTTCGCCTTTTTTCCGGGACGACGATGAACGCTTCCAGCTCAACCTGAACTTGCTCAGGATTGCTAGTTGTCCATCTTCACTGCCCATTCCTCGAACACCTTCGTCAACGTATCTGCAATCTGCGCGCGGGCCTGCATGCGTTCCACTCCTTTCATCAACAACTCGTCGTACGGAGTATGCTGATGCCGAACCCAAGCGATGACAGACAGGCGAACAGCGTTCGCATCGACCGCGCGACCTGCCGCCGATCGTCCAACCCTACCGCTGCCTCGCGCAGCTGTATGTTCGGAAATCGCTTGAGCCTCTAATACTGGGCATTTCGGAAACATTGTTCTAATGGCATCGACGTATTCGGCAACCAAGACTTGGTCCAAACTGTCACGGTACGCGGCCGCACGTGCTCGTTGTTGCTCGCGAAAATCCGCATCGCCTTCGCAAGATTCTTCGGCATCGGCAATTGCCTTAACCGTTACCAAAATCCCCAAACGATCGTATCGATTTCGCCTGCGATTGAAGCGTAACAATACGGCCGACAACGGGCTAAATTTCTTCGCCCGCCGAGTCAACGTCGCGTTTCCAGCGGGCAGTAACTCCAAATGATCTATGTCGGCGCATTCTAGACACAATGGCTTTTGCTGTTCCAAGATCATTCTTGCGCTAATTTTCAATTCGACTCCACACTCAGTGCAACCGCCACCGTCAGTCACGACTTCAAAAACGGCCAGTTCGGATGGCTTATTTCTTTTTTCTTCAATCCTTTTTTGTTTCGCTTCCGGCAGATCCGATCGACGATGCGCGGCTCGAAAAAAGGCATCACGTTGTTCGTCAGGCTCTTTTAAAATCTTCAAGGACTGTGTTCCGTGAGGGCCGCGAATCTCAAAAACCACTTCAAACGGCACAAGCTTGTGACTCCTAACAAAGTCATAATAGATTTCGACCAGACGCGCGAATTTGTCCTCACCACACTGAATATGCGATTCCAAGTCCGGGTACAGTTGATGACCGCACTTCCAGTTCTTAAGGTGAGAATCGTGTAACATGTGCATTTGAAGCAACAAGTCGATGGGTGAAACAACACCACCGTGCTCCAAAAGAATTTCCAGGCCCTTCTGGACTCGCTCGGCAAACGACAATTTGGTCTTGTTGAACATCGTGGTCGCCCAAATCTCAAAAAACCTGATCCAATCAGGCACTACATCTAGGAAAGAAGTCGAGCCTGTCACTATTTCCAACTGTTAATCCTAACGTTTGCCTGCGGAACACTCAATTTGCCAATCGACTGAGAAAGACAATGAATAGCCTAATTTGGTTTCGGCGTGATTTGCGTACCGAAGATAATCCGGCACTTTATCATGCAGCAAAAGTATCGAAACAAGGTGTCGTTGCCGTCTACATTCTCACGCCGAATCAGTGGTTACAACATGACGACTCGCCATGCAAGGTTCAATTCTGGCTCGAAAATCTCAAGGTGCTTTCGGCAGAACTCGCGGACCTGAACATCCCACTCTTGATCGCGACCGTCAACAATTTTTCTGAAGTTGCCGATGTTCTTCTTGCCGTCGCCGAAAAGAACCAGTGCCAAAAACTCTTTTTCAACCTCGAGTATGAATCCAACGAACTCAACCGAGACGCCGATGTCGTTGTCAAATTCGCCGACCGGGGA
>JAHEAM010000065.1 GCA_024642765.1 Planctomycetaceae bacterium | reverse complement strand
ACGAACGCGAGGTTCCGCGCATGGCAATCACTATGGGTGTCGGCACGATTTTGGACAGTCGCCAATGCCTGCTACTCGCCTTTGGGACCAACAAGGCGGAGGCAATCGCGGCAGCTGTGGAGGGCCCCGTGACATCGCAAGTGACCGCTTCGGCCTTGCAGCTTCATCGTGATGTGGTTGTTGTCATCGATGAAGCAGCGGCATCGCTCCTCAAGCGGCGCGAGTACTACGACCAAGTTGAACAAGTTCAGAGAGAATTAGATAACGAATTGAATCGCCAACTAGGCGCTCAAACTCCAGGAAGGTGAACCGAAGATGCGGTTGATTGGAACATTAGACGACGAAAAACTTGCGAATCGCTTTTCCGCTTGGTTGATCGCAGAAGGAGTTGAAAACCAGCTCGAGATTGAAAAAAACAACGTTCAGTTTTGGATCAAGAATGAAGACCAAGTCGAACGAGCGAAGCAAGAACTCGCGGCTTTCGTTGTAAGTCCAAACCATCCGAAATACAGCGATGCCACTGCTCGAGCAGCGAAAGTCGAACGTGATGAAATCCAGAGGCGAAAGGCCTATGAACGAAATGTCGTCAAAGTTCGTCAGGGCAAGCCGTCAGCACGCACACCACTGACGATTACGTTGATCATTATCTCGGCAGCGATTGCACTGTTGACCTCCTTCGGCAAAGACTTGGATTCCGTTTGGTTCGAAGGATTGACCTTTACAGACGTGCCACGCAAAGAGGTTTTGGCGGAGAACGTCATCAATAAAGAATCGTTGAGCGAAAACTGGTTGAAGTTTTGGTCGATCTCGCATGGCGAGGTTTGGCGTTTGGTTACGCCTATATTCATCCATTTCGGGACGCTCCATATTGTTTTCAATATGATTTGGCTCTTTCAATTGGGACGATTGGTTGAAAATCGTTATGGGACGATTTTCATTTTTGTGTTGGTGATTGTTTCCGCTGCAATCAGTAACTTGGTTCAGGTTGGTGTACCGGTGAGTTGGCAAGGAGTGGAGCTTGGACTCAATCAAAACGGGCATGTCATTGCTGCGTTAGGTGGGATGTCAGGGGTGGTTTATGCGTTGTTCGGATTCGTTTGGATCAAGTCGACTATTGATCCGAATAGTCGATTCTTTGTGCCTTCGTCGACTGTTTTATTAATGCTGGGCTGGCTGATTTTTTGCATGTTGCCTGCCTCAAATGAATTTGTGGAGACCCGAAACGTCGCGAACTGGGCACACGGTATTGGCCTGCTGTGTGGTGTTATATTTGCGATAATCCACACGCAATTGTCGGGAACGAAGTTGCCGACGCGATAAGAATATATAAGAGTCTGGGCAGACGCCGGCTCTTTGAGTGGCACCGACTGCTGCTTGGATGTTGTTGCCACGAAAAATATCACCTGAGGATTGGCGGTACTATGGGGTGCGCAGCAATGTTTGATCGTTTGATTATTTGATCTGACTCGAGTTGCTATTTTGTAGGTTGCGTTGGATTTCAATATCGACAGCATTTTCACTAGAGGCCGAAGCGTCGATGGCGTTCTTGTCGACTCGAGTCCAGCCAATCGGAGTGCTTGGTCTTACGAACTGTTGGAAAAAGGATTGAAGCGCTGCAAGTTGTCCGTTTATTTTCCGATTCGAAAATTGAAAGTAGCGGCTGGCAAGTTGATTTTCTTTTGGATTGTAGCCGGGCGAGAACACATGGATCGCGTTGGGCAAGAAATCTGCTTTTGCCAAAATGATTTGGACCTTGGTGTAATTCTGCGCGTCGGATTGACGTTTGGGTACGATTTCGAGCCAATACTCGTCCATAATGCCTTGAGGAGTCGTTGTTTTAACCCAAAATCGTTCAAGGATCTGTTTTTTGTTGGCACCGAATAGGAATGGCATTGGACTGTTGATTAGCCCTTGGCCTTGGTACTCCGGCGGAATTTCAGACTCGTACAGGCGTTTCGAGACGTAGTCGAATTCATAAGTTCCTTTGCCGTCACAAATCCATTTTTCGTGGAAAGCGATTTCGTCTCGCTTGACGTATTTGGGTTGATCACCTTCGGCTGCGGGCGGGCCCGCAAAGTCCCATGCAGATTCGGCTTCGTACAGAGCCTTGTCAGGGTTTTCATAACGGATACTGCCTTCTACTACCGCGGCAGCTGCCAAGCGATTGTCCTGAGGGTCACGCCAATTGCAAATCGAAGGGTCGTAATCGTAGCGGCGGAAATCGCACTGAAGTTGCTTGATTTTGCTGCTGTTTTCTTCCCAAATCTCAAGTATTCGTTCGACGTACTGTTGATGTTCAAGTGAGATATTGAAACCCTCAGGAACGATTGGCGTGACCTGTTGTGGTTGTTGGCCAAGCGGTTGTTGGTTGACCTGTTGTTGGGCGTGACCAATGCAAGTGAAGCTACTGAGCAACAATAACGCCATTGCGCAGCACGAACTCTTAGTCTGGAAACAGGCAACAGTGGCTTGAAGATTCATAGGTCATCCTTGACACAAATCATTAAGGGACGAATCGAATTCGACTCGGTTTCTGGCCGTTATTTAACAGAATGACGTCTGAGTAGACTAGACCGGTTTTTTGCTGAGAACGCTAGCGTTTTGCAAGGCACATTGAGTGACGGAATGGCCTATTGGTTCCAGAGAATTGGAACACTCGAACCTTTTTGCGATTTTTCGCCGCCGATTGGCTACACCGATTGACTCGTGTCGCTCCGGAAGCCGCAGGTGTGCTCTAGCATGTCGCGCCAGATTTTCCTGAAGTCTGAATTAAGATAAATGATGGAATCGTCTGTCTTAAAATTTGTGATGATTCGCGTTACAAAATTGAAACTGTCTGGAGGTTCGTGAAAGGTAACCAAGGCATCTTGAGACGAAAAATAGTAGGGCCCCATCCAAGATGTCGTGTTCATCAAGCACGCTCGAGGACCAAGCGTATTGAGCTTTTTTCATCAAATTCCTCACGGCCTGCGTCTTGTACAGTTGAATCTTGAGGAATTTGCTTTTCAAAAAAATGGAGTCTTGGAAATTACCCGTGTTAATCTGATAGCTTTCGGCTAGGTAAATGTCGCTCGATGGGAAATGAACGCCTATATAACTGCATTGAAAACTGCACTGATCGAGCCGTAAGTTAAATACGTCTAGCAATTCGAATCTGAATAGATCGCTGCCTCAAATAGTTTGCGGAGTTTTGGTGCGGCAACATCGGCGAAATGAACGACTTCGTCGCCTGAGGTTCGATCGAGTGCATCAGGTTTGGCAACGTTGGTAACAATAGACGCAGCAAGAACGCGGATGCCGAGCTCTGATGCGACGGCAACTTCTGGAGCGGTCGACATGCCAACGGTATCGCCGCCCAATTTTCGCAAGAAGCGATACTCGGCTCGCGTTTCATAGTTTGGACCGAGCATTGCGACATACACGCCCAAGTGAAGCAATAAGTTGTGTTCGCGAGCGGCTTGCATCGCGTAAGCAATAAGTTGCCGATCGTAGGCAGAATCGATGCGCGCGTTGTTTTTTCCAACAAACAAACGGTCCGCCAGTGTTTCGTCATCAGATAGTTGAGTTGTGTTGCGGGCTTGCGCCCGTTGAAACATCAGGTCGAGATGGCTGTCGATCAGCATAATATCGCCGGAAACGAATTTCGGATTGATACCGCCTGCGGCATTGCTCAAGAATAGACACTGAATGCCAAGCTGGTGCATGACTCGGACGCCAATCGTGGATTGTTCGACAGAGTAGCCTTCATACAAGTGAAAACGCCCGGCCATGGCAACGACCTTTTGGCCAGCAAACTCTCCACAGACAAGCAACCCGAGGTGTCCAACCGCAGTGCTGCGTGGAAAATCGGGAATGTCCCCGTAAGGAAATTCGGCTTCTACTTTGATGGCCTTGGCGACCTGGCCCGCACCCGTTCCTAGAACGATGCCGTAACGTGGGCGATGAGGCCAGCGTTGCTGAATCCAGTTGGCTGCGATGAGTTCATGGCGATTCGACGACATTTTCGTTTGCTTGCGATATTAGACTTGTAGATCTTGGACAAACCTGACGCACAGGATTTCGGTTTGCGCCGCAGCAATCCCTTATTGTTCGCCAGCCAAAACACCCATGACCAATTTGGTTAGTTTGGGAGCGGCTTCGTTTGCGGTAGCGATAATTTCTTCAACGTTCGCAGGTTTGAGGGCGTCGGCTAGGCACATATCGGTTATCACGGAGAAACCAACCGCGCGCATTCCCGAGTGGACTGCAACGATCACTTCGGGCACCGTCGACATTCCCACAACGTCGGCACCTATTGCTCTCAAGAATCGGTATTCCGCGCGTGTTTCCAAGTTAGGTCCAGCGACAGCAACAAAGACGCCTTTATGGGCGACGATGTTGTTGGTACGAGCGACTTCGAGTGCGCGATTTACAAGTTCTTGACAATAAGGTTCACACATGTCAGGAAATCGCGGACCAAGTCGATCGTCATTGATGCCAATCAGTGGGTTGTCACCGAGTAAGTTGATGTGGTCTTCAATGAGCATAATATCGCCACAGCGAAAATAGGGATTCATTCCGCCGCACGCATTGGAGACAACAAGTAGGTCAGCACCAAGCGCTTTCATAACTCGCACGGGCAATGTGATGTCCTTGAGCGCATAGCCTTCGTAAAGGTGGTGTCGTCCCTCCATTGCCATGATTGGGAGGCCATTTAATTCGCCGCACACGAGCCGGCCTCGATGACTCGTCGCTGTAGACTTGAGGAAATTCGGGATGTCACCATAGTCGATGGTGACATCGATTTTGATTTGTTCGACCAGAGGGCCAAGTCCCGTGCCGAGAATAATTCCGGCCTTCGGTGTCTTCGACCATTGTGACTTTATAAAAACTGTTGAGGCGTTAATTTTGTCGAACAGATCCAACATGAAAAACTCGCAAATGAGAAGGGCGGATGACGAATTGACTTTTCGGACGACTCAACTGTAACGAGACCACTTGTCACACTCAAGTAGATAGTCCACCAGGTGGCATCGCAAAATCAGATCCACGAATTTATTTTATTTGAGTGGTCAGTTTCAAGACGCATTGAAAAACAAATTGCCCGCGCCTATTCTAAATTCCCGATCGTTTCACCATTTGTCGAGTGCCGAGAGCTCACAAGATCGCGACATCGATTTCGTTGGTGACCGGCGGCAAGGAACCATACATCATGAGTACATGGACTAAGCCATGATGATAACTTCGTGCGCTCACGGCAGCATATGTTGGTTCCGTCAGGCTTCAACCTTCGTCGCGTGAATTGAAATCGATGTCGTAGGTGCCACCGTCTGAGTGATGGTAGATTACCCTTTGGTTGGTGGTAAATGTTGTGGTGAAGCCGCTTTGATGAACCGGTCCGTCGCACGATTCCGTATGGCCGGAATTGGTAGCCACTTTTTTCTGCCGGAATCGACTTGTTTATAGTTGCCTATTCCGTCGAGGGGCGGGCGCGGGAGGCGATGATGTTAAAAATGCGGCGGACGGTTCGAGTTGGCGCCATCGCCATGGCAAGACCCATGCGGGTGTAGCCCTTGATTTTTTTGCCATTGTAGATTTCGGCGACTGCCTCGCGGTATTGACCGATTGAGAGGCTGTCGAGATAAAAGCCCCAAGAGTTAGGCCAGCGCCGCGAGCGGTGGGTTTTCATGAATTTTTCGAAGGGTGGTTCAGGTTTTCCCACGGCACGGCATCGCGAAAGGAATGCAGCATATTCGTTGTACAATTGAGCCTCAACGATTCGGCGCCCATTGATACTTCGGGTGTGCAACCGGTAGGTCAACAATACGTCGCTAATGTTGGCAAGTTTTGAAATCTCGCCCATTCGCAGGAACATGTCCCAGTCCTCAGCGATGTCATGTTTCCAATACCCGCCGGTGCGATCAAAGAGTTCCTTGCGAAACATGACAGTGCCGTTGCAGAACACGTGTTGATTTTTGAGTAAGCCGACAAAGATCTCCTCATGTGTCAATGGCAGATTCGATGGCATGCCGCTTTTAAAGTTTCCCATCCGCTTGATTTGTCCGCCAACCATTCCGATTTCTGGGTGCGCATCGAGGTAGTCAACTTGTCTTTCCAAACGATCCAGTGGAGTCAAATCGTCAGCGTCCATGCGAGCGATCAAGGGAGCTTTTGCAAGTGAAATGCCGTAGTTGGCGGCTGCCTGTTGGCCTTGGTTTTTTTGGCAATAGACACGGACGCGCGAGTCCTGCTTTTCAAGTTCCGCCAGATAGGCGGTCGATCCGTCAGTTGAGCCATCGTTAACCACCACCATTTCCCAGTCGTGAAAGGTTTGATTAAGGATCGTGTCCACCGCCGCGGGTAAATACGGCATGCCATTAAAGCAAGCCATTACAACAGTAACTTTGGGCATCAAGATTTAACGTTTGAGTTTGAGGATAAGGTGACGTTGATTTTTCACCAACGACCTCGCAATTGGGTAAGCGGTATCCTTAATCTTGATTCCAATCGGCATCGGTTTCAATGCCCGAGAAAAGTGAATTTCCTATTTCGTAGGAATAATTCCAGCTATAACGATTTTGATGTCGGAGACGCATATCAGCCGCGAAAATTGGAGTTGCGACGACCCGAATCAGCTTTGCAGGATCGCAACGACATGAATTACTCTAAAAGAAACCGCTCGTTAGCGTTTGAGTTCTGTTTTGGAATTGGAAACGTTCTTTCTAGAAGGCGCGACGAAATGGATCGATTCCAGCAACTTCAAATCGGCCTTGGCGAGCAGTGGTAGCAGCTCGTCCTCGACAGTCAAAACCACAGCGACGCACTGCCCCTCGTCGTTGCTGAGATGATAATACACCCAATGAATAGGCACTTCTTCTTGGGTGCCCGTTACGACAACTTGGAGAACCCGCATTCCAGAATTTGTCTGCAGGACTTGTGAACCATTGATTCTGGCTTCGGCTTCGCCGAGAACGTTCTTGGCCAATTGTTCGCGGAATTCGTCCAAGCTGAGTGGTTTGTCAGCAGGACGTTTGGGGAGTCGTAAGACGTTGCATTGGGCAAGTAGGCTGCCACGATCGGCGTAACGCAGAACGACAACTTCTGGGTCCGAAAGAATGACCTTCCATTTGGGATCGTACAACAGCTCAAATTCGCTATCGGAGTTCCAGAGCATCCGGGTCGTTTGGCTTTCGGCGAGTTTCGATTTGACTTGACTTACTACTTCTTCGGAGAGGTTGCGATTCGGTTTGACGTCGCAAGTGGTGTCAATTTTTACCGAACCTACAAACCCAGGAGCCAGTTGGCTAGGTGATCGATTTTCGTTGACAGTGCCTCGAAACGCAGTCATTGCCTGCTTTTCAGTATCAAAAATTGCGACGCCGACGATATTCAATGTGGTTGTTGCCGAATCGACCTCGCCCTTGGCCTTTCCTGTGATGTAGATTTTTGCCAAATCGCCTTTGATCTCTTTAACGGAAACCTTTATCTCGTTTTCGATCAGGTTGTCCAAAGAGAAAAAGGACTGAACACCACTGTTTTCGGGGTGCCATTCCTTGTTCGCCGATATCGATTCTTGTTGAATCAATTGTTGAATCGCAATGATATCGGCAGGAACCGTCAAAAGATCCTTCTCCGACTGTCGCAGTGCACCGCCAGTCGAAAAATACTGTAACGGACGATTCGTTTCGGATGAAGTATGGCGAATCGTAATTTGGCGATTGGATTCGGAGAGGCTTGACTCATTCGGTTTACCATCGAGTTTGATTCGAGCGTTGGCGACTTCGTACTTGCGCAAGAAGTTGTTGGCATCGATTGCAATCTGATCAAATCGTTGTCGAGAGGTAACATCGATCGGAAGTCGGAGGTTTTTCGGTGGTTGCTCGGTTGAAAACAGTACCACGTCACCTTGGAATTCGATTTGCATTTTGCAATTCAGAGTCTTCCCAGGCTCAGCAGCTCCTTGAATACTTTGGTCAGCTGGGCACACTCCGCATGCGAACACGGAGACAAGGGCCAAAACCACGAAACAATAATTGCAGCTAAATCGAGTTGAAAGCATATGATTTCCAAACCCTGATGAAAAAAGTCAGGTATTCTAAAGTTAGCGTTTTCGCTTTGAGGAGTTGGTGGGGACGCAAACGTCCGTTTAACGGGTTCAACGGATTCTTATGAATATCGGCAAAACACTGTCTCAAATTGATGCACATGTCTCAAACTGAGCAGGTTTTAGGCACTTGGAAATGGACAATTTGGACATTTGGACTGCAAAAAGTCGCATTATGCAAATTAGGTCTGTTGTTCAAGGCTTTGGCATAGTGATTGCAGCATCTAATCCGTAATCTTAGTCAAGATGTGTCAAAATGTCCTGAGGTAGCTAAACGGAATGATTGTGACAAGTTTGCGGGTGAATTGATGTTAAACAATGAACTTGCTTGGCGGGTATACAGTCAGATCATAGCGGCTCAAATCGGAAATTATTAACAAATTGACAAGTTGGGCTGACAACTTTAGGTCAGCGATTGAACAGAAGTTTTTACAGGGCGTAGAAACAATAGTTGGACATCAATGTTCAGCATGATACGGAGCTCAATTTTTTGATTGAGTTGGTGGACATGGAATTCACCACGTACGGAGATAACTGCCGCCAAGAATTGGATTTGAGGATTCGGCAGAGAGAGGCAAGAGAAAATGCATAATCGCTTCAATTGTGAACAAATCCGAGACCTTCGTGATCAGCAAGTTCGATTTGCTCCCCGCGAAAAAAAACTAGAGCAAGCCGACCGAGCAGAGCGGTTTGTTGTTGAGATCGAAGAAACGAAGACCTACAACTTCGAATACGTGTGTTATCGCGTCACGGGATACCGACCAGAGCAATGCCCCGTTGTGTCCATCCTCGGCAGCGAGTTGATTCAAGACTTGCATCAGTTCATCGAAGACCTGACAGATTCAGCTAACATTGAAGCTACTCGGGTTGGTCAACCGGTCCACACGGTCGAAGAACTGAGCAAAATGTTCAACGTTTCTACCAAAACTATTTCACGTTGGCGACAACAAGGCTTGGTTAGTCGCCGATTTGTATTTGACGGCGGACGCAAACGAGTTGGGTTCTTGCACAGCAGTGTCGCTCAATTCGTCAAAGGCAATCAGGAGAAGGTGAAACGTGGTGAACGTTTTAGCCAACTCTCAACAGAAGACAAGGAAGAAATCATCGAACGTGCACGTCGTTTGTCAAATGCTGGCGGATGCCTAGCTGAGATTGCTCGACGGATTGCTAAACATATGGAACGCAGTGTCGAAACGGTACGTAGCACGATCAAACACTTTGACGAAAAATATCCAGAATTGGCGATTTTCCCGGATCATACGGGCCCATTGAATTTGGAAATCAAAGAACGAATTTTTAGCGAATTCCAACAAGGGCGCTCGGCTGAAACAATCGCACGACGTTATTGCCGCACGAAGACGACGGTTTATCGTGTCGTGAATGAAATGCGAGCGAAGGCCATTTTCGAGTTGCCCCTGGACTATATGGATAGTCCAGAGTTCCATCGTCGCGGTTCGGAAAAACGCATTTTGGAAGCTGAAATGCCGGTTGCTGAAACGGCGACTCGCCGAACGCGTCCGCCTCAAGGTTTGCCGCGATATTTGGCCAGTCTTTACGAGGTCGCATTGTTGACTCGCGAGCAAGAACAATTTTTGTTCCGAAAGTACAACTACCTCAAGTTCAAAGCTGCAAAGGTCCGCGAAAAAATCGATGCTGATACGGCTAGAGCCTCTGAAATGGACGAAGTCGAACGGTTGTACCAAGAAGCGGTTCGCGTCAAAAACCGAATCGTACAAGCGAACTTGCGATTGGTTGTTTCCATTGCGAAACGCCATGTGAATTCCTCGGATGACTTTTTCCAGCTGGTCTCGGACGGCAACATGTCGCTAATTCGAGCGGCGGAGAAATTCGATTACACACGCGGGAACAAATTCAGCACCTACGCAAGCTGGGCGATCATGAAAAACTTCGCCCGAACGATTCCTGATGAATTCCGCCAGCGCGATCGGTTCCGACCAACCAGCGAAGAAGTGTTTTTGGCGTGCCCAGACGAACGTGGAGATCACTACGCGTTGGAAGCGGCTCAACAACAGCGCGAGCAGCAAATTGGTCGCATCCTGCAGCGTTTGGACAGCCGGGAGCAACACATTATTATGCGTCGCTTCGGTCTGAATCACGAACACGAACCGTTGACCCTGAAGGAAGTCGGCGAAGAAATGGGCGTGACGAAAGAGCGAATTCGACAAATCGAGGCCCGCGCTTTGACAAAACTTCGCCAAGCAGCGCAGGAAGAAAACATCGACCTTCCAGAAATGCTAGGAAGCGAATAGCTGCTCGTACGTCTTGATTTGACAATGAATTTTGAATGGTGCCACTCATAGCGATCTCCTAAGGCTCTCCGATTTGGGAGAGCCTTTTTTTGTTTCCATGATTTTCCGATCTTAGATTTAAGAGGGCTGCCCTAGCAGGGATAGCGCAATGTGCGTTCTGTTTTGCAGTAAAAATTGCGATAAACTGTTCGTGAGCGAGAGCCAGGCTATTCGCTTGACCGAATTCAATTAAAAATGGATGCGTGATACTATTTCGTAGTACTACTTGCGACGGTTGGAAGATTCAAGCGACGGCATAGGTCCAAGAAACGGTTTTTTGCAAATCAAGCAAGTTTGCGGAGGAAACAATTAATGTTGCGTTTCTTACTGATGGGGTTCGTTTTCGTCATTCTGAGCCTGAATCAGGAACCTAATTGGAGTGCTGACGATGACACTTTTGATCCGACGATCCACTCGGTAGTTATCGGCACAAATTCCTGGATTGGCGACCCCTCACCGTTCGTCCATGCGACTTCCAAACGCACTGGGTACACTTACTCGCACACGACGAACTATCAAGGAATGGCTCCATCAGTCCAACTATCGCTGATGATTCCCTTGGAAGCTGGCGAAACACAGCCGCCAGGCGGCGGGATGATGATAATGGACGAGGCGCAGTCGAAAATTTTCATCGAAGCGATTCGTAAGGCGGTTGAGGCCAAAGCAGACTACAAATTTGAGGCGGTGCCCGTCAAGACTTCGATGGAAAGTTTCCAATGGACCTTGCGACTCAAGATTGAAGGCGACCAGAAAGTCATCGAATTGGTTGAGAAGCAGGAGCAAGCCGAACACGACTACCAATTCACCGTTAACGCTTCGCGGAAACTGATCGGCGCTCTCGAGCATTCGTTAAAAGAATTGTCAAAGGACGATAAGGAACCGTCCCAAGACAAGATGCCAAATTAGCCAGAACCGATTAGCTTTCGTTTCCCGCAAAAAACGTTTACCAATGTAACGAAGCTGAACACAAATTCTTGCGAGTTACTATTGTATGTACTCCTTTCGTAAGCCTTTTTACGGCCTCGTTTTAATAAGGTGCAGAATGGTTTGTGTTGCAGTTCAAGTAAGGCTTTGATTCTGTCGCTGTAGGCGGGATACACGTATTGTCGGTGTTGGATAATTGCGCATTGGCAGATTGAGAAAAAAAGTTGAAATGCGAACAGAGGCACGACCATTGAGACCAATTGCGAGAATGGGTTTCTAAACGACTTCATTGTTCGGCTCAGAGTTTTTGGGTGTTGGATCGAATGGCACGTCATTCCGTGGACGTTTTTTTGCCAGCGTTTTTCGGCGATTGAGTTGCTTTGCGTTAAGGGATGAGCAATCTCTACGACCGCCAGTTATTCATTGGGGCAGGAAACCCAA
>JAHEAM010000497.1 GCA_024642765.1 Planctomycetaceae bacterium | reverse complement strand
GCCGAACCGCCAGCGAGTCCCCCGTAGACAGGCGGTACATATTTTTCACGCCGGTCGGAATTGAAGCCAAACAGCATCGAACGCACGAATTGCATTAGCGTCGTCTTACCGGCTTCGTTTTGGCCGTAAAACACAGTGACGTTGTCAGAGACGTCATCGACATGCAGGCCTTTCCAAACGCCAAACCCATCGACTTGAATATCTTTTATTTTCACGACTTAATACTCCCTGAATTTTCGAGTCGCCATCCCAGGCGTCTAATTCATTTGTAAATCCATCTGCAATCCGCTAGGGCGTTGTAGACGCATGAGCATCTTCCCAATCGCGATTGGCCGCCAAGTAGTCAATGCCCAGCAAGCCGGCTGCCGACAACATCTTTGTACGTTCTTCTTCCGAGACACGTACGATCGGGCCAACTGTGTTGTTGTCAACGTATGTGGGCAAGTATTCATGCAGCGCCAAGTTAATCGTTGCATCACCACGATACCGATTTACGGCACGCAAATAGTCGCCCAAAATTGTGTCTTCTTCATACCATCCATCCGGCAAGTGTGCGGGTGCGCTGAATTCGATTTGATTAGTCCAAATCCCCGTTTGCCCTGCTCCGAATTCGCGACGGACCCACTCGAGCAATTTGTTCGTTGAATCCGGTCGCCTCAACCCCGGATTGAAATTACCCGATGGACTAAATTGCCAATCGATCAACAGCATTTGTTCTGAATGATCTGTCGCAAGTTTAAGTGCACGTTCGCTGATGATATTTTGCAAGGCATCGAAGTCGGTGCTCTCAGCAATCGATATCTTTTGCGGTAACCAGCGAACAACGTCCGTCTCAACGAATTGAGCTCGCATCTGTCCACCTGCGTCCACGCGCACAAGGTAACAACCATGAGCGCCGGTTTCGTCAGGCGAGCGGCCTTGGGGACTGCCCGCCGAGACAACCAAATGCGTTGTTTTGTCGAGTATCTGATGACGATGACTTCCACCAAGGGCCCAGTAACGAATAGCCTTAGCAGCCATCGCATTGATTTCAAAACGGCCATAGCTTAGTCCAATCGGGAATATCGCCGACGTCTCGACTATAAAGTCCGCGTTGTTAAGGCGTTGTGAATCGTTGCCACTCGCAACGATTGTGGCCACAACTTTGTCGCGGCGTTTCTGAAAGACTTCTTCGACAACTGGGCTCGAGAACGTTTTTACATTGCGGGGAAGGTCGACGCCGGCAGGCCAACGATCTGGGTGATCGCACTCTCCAGCGCACCAGTAGATCTCAATTCCTTTGTCATTCAATCGCTCAAATTGCGAAAGCAAAAAAGCCGCTGCGCGGCAGCCCCCGAACTCCATGTCATACAAGTCGCCAGACAACAAAACGAAGTCAACTTTTTCGGCGATCGCCAAATCAAACACACGTTGCGCAGCAACGTACGGGGCGTTTGCCAACATACCCTTGAGATGCTTGGGGAGTTCAAGCAATCCAGAAATGGGCAGATCGAGATGGAAGTCCGAAGCGTGTATGAATTTGAGTTCTTCAGCCATCATCATCCTCCTTGAGGGAAACGACGTTCATTGGATGCGTGATTTTGCGTGGCGATTTCCAGGCCAAATAGCCCAGTCTCGGAACGAAATCCTTTTGTCCGCTTGCGACATATTTGTTGACACAAGTTGATCACGATTCCAAAAAGTCTATCCCACGTAGCGTTTACCTCAAATACCAAACCAAATTGAACTTGCCCAGTCGTCGGAAACTGTGTCAAAAACGCTAGCGTTACCCGTATTCAAGGTACACCAATTACAATAAAGTCACTTTTTGTTTGAGCTTTTATTTAGCCCTTTTTCTCAATCAGGTACCCGTGTCAGCCTCCGAATCGCCCCAGTTCATTTTTGTTTCGTGTCAACACGGGGCTGAAGCCGCTTGCAAGTCCGAATTAGAGCGATCTCATTCCGAATTGCGATTCGCCTTTTCTCGGCCAGGTTTTTTGACGTACAAAATTGCCGGTAAACTACCCAAGAATTTTGTCCTACATTCGACGTTTGCAAGGGCATATGGTTGGTCGTGCGGCAAAACGACGGGTTCCGACAGCCAGTCGATGGTACCGCAAGTCGTGGAGATGTTGTCCGGACTTCCATTGGATCAATTGCATGTTTGGCAACGAGACTCAGCGATACCGGGACATCGCGGCTTCGAGCCCTTCCCGACTGCATTGGCTGAAGTCATTGGCGAGGAAATTCTCGGTGCCCTGCAAGCAATACCACCAGAAGAAAAATCAACATCAGAAAAAAGATCAACGCGCAAAACAAAACTCAAGCTCAACGTACACGCGAAACCAGAACAAATCGTTGGAGATGTAATCATCGTCGAGCCAGGAGAATGGTGGGTTGGCTGGCATGCTGCGGCTTCGGTCAGTTCGCGTTGGCCTGGCGGAATTCCCGATTTGAACCGCGATGACGGCGTCATCAATCGCGCATACTACAAACTGGCGGAGGCAATTAAGTGGATTCAATTGCCGATCCGCAAGCAAGACTTATGTATTGACCTGGGCAGTGCGCCTGGTGGCGCAGCACAGTACTTATTGGAGCGGGGCGCCCATGTCGTTGCCGTTGATCCCGCCGATCTCGACGAATCGATCGCTGACGACCCGAATTTGTTGCATATGAAGATGCGCAGCAAAGACGTTCCCAAAAAAGACCTCAAGGGAGCGCGTTGGCTGGTCGCTGACTTGAATGTCGCTCCTAACTACACCCTGGATACGGTGGAAGATTTCGTCACGAATCAACATATCAACTTGCGCGGACTCATTTTGACACTGAAGTTGACCAAGTGGGAACTCGCCGATGAACTTGGGGAACTCAGAGAACGCGTGAAGGCTTGGGGCTTTGACATCGTGAAGACGCGTCAACTCGCCTTCAATCGCCGCGAAGTCTGCCTCGCCGCCGTCAAAGACAAAATGGATGTTCGTGCTGGCAAGAAACCTCGCGTGAAACAAAAAGGCGCAAAATCGAACGCAAAAACATCTAACAACAAGAACAAAGCCTAGGGCCTCACATCTTTCCCCGATTTTGAATTCTTAAATAGGCAGTTCATACACCTGATAAGTCTGTATTTCCTGCGGGGTAACGCGCGATCGAGCGCGTCCATCGAGGCGACGTTAT
>JAHEAM010000496.1 GCA_024642765.1 Planctomycetaceae bacterium | reverse complement strand
TGGCCGCATTCGAACGATTTGGTAACGCTGTGATCGTCAAACCAATTTTTGGAGGCCAAGGCAAAGGATTGTTGAGACTAGGCAAACAAGACGTCGCAAAACATTATTTTGAATTGCTAGAGTCGCAACACCAGATTATTTACTTGCAAAAAATCATCGAGCACCCTGGGTGGGATTTACGTCTGTTTGTTATTGGTGAAGAAATGTTCGCAATCAAACGATCCAATCCCGATGATTGGCGAACAAACGCGGCTCGCGGCGCCGTTGTAACACCTTACCAGCCGAGTGATTTCGAAACGGAGCTAGTTTGGCGCTCTGTTCGGGCGCTGGACGTCACTATTTGCGGTTTGGATTTGCTCTACGATCAGCACCAACAACCGTTCATTATCGAAGCCAATGCTGTGCCTGGTTGGCGGCATCTTTCCGAAGCCTGTCAGATTGACATTGCCTCTCGAATTCTCAAGTTGTTTTGGTAAGTGTCATAATTGGGAGTGCCGAGATTAAAACGTTTCTCACTACTGGAAATCAAACAAACGCTTACTTTAGAATAAGATGAGCACTGCGCTGAACATCAGGATGGTGCCAATGAGTTTTGGTTTCAAGCAAAATGATTCTTCGGCAGTTGTTTCGAAGGAACGGAAAGGCGACGCAATGAGCCTATTTGAAGATGATGGCTACCAATATCGTGACACGTTTTTTGTACTTTTTAAGGACAGCAATCGCCCCAATACGAATCAGATTCGCAATTCCCTAGAGGAGCTTGGTGGCCGCTATGAAATCATCAACATCAACGAAAACGAAAGTGGTTTTGATTCGGTAACGGTCAAGTCGCCTTACGATTTTTCGGCAATGGATATTGTTTATGTTTCGGGCGATGAAGTACGTGGGCAAGTTGCAGAGCTCATGGAAGAATTTCGCAACATTACATTGATGGGCGACGAGGCAGCGAAGCTTAAACGACTCAAAGAATGCAATGCTCGTTTTGATGTTTATCATTTTGAACAGTCCGGCGCGACAGCTGGCGGCGGCGAAGAGGAGTTTTTGGATCCAGGTGGACTTTTGCTGGTGATGGAAAAACTAACGGAAATATCAAATGGTATCGGGATCGATCCACAAAGCATGAGTTTGTTTTAGCAGCAGCAGAACGGGTAACGATTTAATCAAGTTTTGAAGAACTATTATTTAGGAGCAGAGAATATGCGTAAACAATTATTTTTGGTGACAGTGCTTTTGGTTTCTTTTCCGTTTGTTGTGATCGGACAAGAGACGCCAAAGAGTGTTCCCGCTACAAAGATACTCAAGCAGAAAGTCGCTCAGGAAAAATCTCAGACGGAGCAAGAGATTGCTACCGTTGAAATCGCTTTTGCCGACAAAGGCCTCAAAATGCTTGCCCCAAAATCTTGGGAAAGCGTCGAGCCAAGTTTTAGTATGATTGAGGTTGAGTTTGCCGTTCCCAAAGTTGACGGCGATGAAAACAACGGAAGGGTAACCATTTCGACATCAGGCGGTCCGATTGAACAAAATCTCGATCGATGGTACGGCCAGTTCACACAGTCCGATGGTCAAGACACTGCTGACGTTGCGAAGGTCGAAGTTAAGACAATCAATGACATGAAAGTACACCTCGTTGATGTTTCAGGTAGTTTTATTGACAGGTTCAAGGACCCCTCGAAATCAAATGAAAATTATCGAATGTTGGCTGCAATTGTCGAAACTGGCAGCCATGGAAATTATTTTATCAAGTGTTATGGGCCAGCAAACACGATCAAAGCCAATGAGGCGGGATTCAAGAAAATGATGGAATCGGTCAAAGAAATTGACTAGCGTCGTTTTGTATTCGGTCAACGTGGATTGGCGAGTATGTTTTTTATGTTCGCGAGTCGGATTTTCAAGTGTTGGAGTGCTGATTTTGGGTTTTGGCCGTTGGCAAGTACTGTGCAAATTGGTTCGCAATTTGCAATGGTCGTTCCTGGTCTTGGGACGTCACTGATGACGCCTCGCCTTGCCAAACGGATGAGCCGACTGGCGAGGCGATGGCAAACTCGAAGTTCTTGCGTTTTGTTATGGAAGAGGATTGCTTTCGCCCAGACGGCAATGTTAATGGGATAGATTGGGATTTTACTTGCAGCGGTTTCAAAAGCTTGGATGTGATGTTGCATGAGCGAAATCGTAGTTTGATGAATAGTAGATTTGGGCGCGTTGCAGAGTGATTTTTCGAGGATTTCCATCGAGGCTGTTGGACGCGGGTTGACTTCAATAATCCAGATGTCGTTTCGATTCAAAACGAAATCGACACCGAAGAGCCCTCGGCAATTTGTTGTTCGGTGGATGGCTTCACCCAATCGTACAAGTTGCGAGTGAACGTGGTGGGAGAGATTTATCGGGCCAATGGCGCCGCAGAATTGAAACGGCTTTTTACATCCCCAACTGTGATTGCCTAAAAACTGTTGGCAGACGCCCAGTAGTTCACAAGATTCTTTTGAGGCAAGGTAAGAGGCACTGAATGGGGTGCCGGCGATGTGTTCTTGTAGGTATTCGTCGGCGTGTATTTCGGTATTGGAATTAAAATTACGTATATGGGCGCCGCCGGTCGAATTTTTGCATTTGATCAAGTAGGTTCGTTGCCGATCTTGATCGAAAGTCTCTGTGGTGAAGGGCGTTCGAATGCCGATTTCGCGGATCAAGTTCGTTAGGTTTGTAAGTGATCGGACGAAGGCGACCTGATCGGCATTGAAATTCAGTAAATGATGCTTCCTCAATAACGATGATACGAGGGAAGGGTGCGTTTCGAATCCGCCGCCAAAGATCATAGGGATTGAATTGGGGATGATATTTTCAGCCGCATGCAAACCGTTTATTTTCAGGTAATGGCAAGTATTGGGCAGGTCTGCATCGCAAAACAAGTCTGCGACAAAGCATGCGATTCCAGCTCGCTGTAGGCTGGCTGCCATCCAACGGCAAGAGGCTCCGATGAGCGCAACTGGGGGAATTGTTCTGACGGCCATGGTGGTTGGCATCTTAACTGATTTTTGGTAAATTTCTCTCGTTGTTGAGATTCAATTTGCATGTTTTTGGCTGATTGGCAACAAATCGTTCCGCAAGTTATGGCTTGCATTGAATGAATGGTCAATTCGTACTTTTTTGGGCTTGGAG
>JAHEAM010000064.1 GCA_024642765.1 Planctomycetaceae bacterium | reverse complement strand
TTGGTTGACGTCTTCCCAGCAGCGGCAAAATCGGGTTGCATGGCGTGTCATGCGGACCTAGAGTTAATTCGACAAGTCGATTCTGAGATGATGCAACAGATCATCGCGCGCGGTACGGAACAGGGTGACCCTGCGGGATGCACCGTTTGTCATGGCGGTGATCCGAGAGCCGAAACGAAAGAAGCCGCTCACGGCGGTGACTTCTACCTCGACCCAGGCAGTCCTTGGGTCAACAACGAAACTTGCGGTCAGTGTCATCCGGCTCAAGTCGAATCACAATGGCGCAGCCTAATGATGACCGAAGCCGGGAAGATCCAAGGCGTCTGTTGGGCCTTTGGTGGCCTCACTGGATATGAACATCGATTCGCAAACTATGCCGTAGAAAACCCAACCGACCCAAAGCGACGCTTTGGCAGCGAAGCCTACCGCGACTACATGCAACGATTAGCCGAAAACGAACCTAATGTCTTCGTCGACCACCACGACGCGCTGCCGGAAGCGTTGAAAATCAATGAGTTGGATCAATTGAACGATCACCCCGAGCTAGCCGCATAGCCCGACACAACCGCACACTTCGACCAAACGCGCTCGAACATGTGAATCGCGTCATGTCTCAGACAAAGCAATCGGGTTAGGAATGAATGGCGCAAAGAATTTGCGGCCACTCAATAAAGACATCTGCGTTGATCTTGAGACCGCGGACAAACAAATCTTGCCCAACAAAACGCGCGTTCAATTCGCCGCCGTTGAGAACCTAGACCACGATTGGTCTCAAATCGTTGACGAGATGGGAAATCAAATCGCAACGGTGGGACATCACTTCAATTTGTCGCGTTCGTTCGATAAGGAAGAAATGGATCGTATTGCGCGCGACGGAACATGCGTGGCTTGTCATCAAGAGTTGCCTAAGGGAAATTTGGCGACATCCTTCTTGCACCATGTGGCCAAATACACGGGGCAACTTCCTGATACAACTGAAAAACACCGTTCACTAGTCCACAAGATCGTTGTAGTCGGTGCTTGGTCTCAGGTAGTAGGCGTGGCATTCGTATTGGGTTTCGTTGTATGGGGAATTCGCCGATTAATAAAACGACGAAACAAAACAATCACCCAAAAAGATGACGGGTAGTTACCTATTCGTTGCGCTCTTGCGCGCGGTTGCAATTCAGTTTCCGCCCGAAAAGACTAAACGTTGTTCCACTTGTCCGCGGATCGAACGCCCACTTGGCATTTCCCGCTGCGCAATTTGGGGGCGAAGATTAGGGCGCGTTGCAACACAGCTAGAGCACGCGTTTGCTGCGAGGGTAACTCCCCAAGACATTGATTCGTTTGCAATGCGCTCGCGCCTCGCCAAGAACTTCTGCGAATTTTAGGTCTTTCCGATGACCCAATGCATCCACAAAAAACGTGTAGTCCCAATTCTCTTCTTTGTTGGGGCGCTTGTCGATGTGTGAGAGGTTAATTCCCGCGCGTTTGAAGACATTGAGAACGTCGACAAGGGCTCCAGGGCGATCCTCGGTCGTAAACATCAGCGATGTTTTGTCCGAGTCGCTCGGTTCAGTTTCGTTTTTCGATAAGATCAAGAAGCGTGTGATGTTGCCTTGGCGATCTTCGATCTTCTCAAACAAGACGTGCATGTCATAAATCTCGCCGGCCAACGTCGAACCGATCGCCGCGCAACCGCACATCGGGTCGTCATCCAGTTCCTGACGCGCTTTCTTGACGGCAGCGGCGGTGCTCTCCGCTGGTATGCATTCGACACGCGGATATTGAGTCGCAATCCAATTTCGACATTGTGAGAAGGCTTCGTGCTTCGAATAGATTCGCTTGACTTCATGTGGCTGACAGTTGGCGAGCAAACTAAAGTGAACTGCCAGCTGGACCTCGCCATAGATGACAACTTGTTTGTGGTAGTTCAAAAAGGCATCGAGCGTTTCGGCAATGCCGCCGCCCGTGCTGTTTTCGATTGGTACCAGTCCGTAGTCGACATGGCCGCGAGCAACTTCTTCAAACACGCCTTCGATAGCTCGCAAATTCTCATATTCCACGCTCGCGCCAAAGTGTCGTTTTGCGGCAAGGTGGCTGTAGGTGCCGATCGGACCCAGGTAACCAATGCGAAGCGGTTGTTCGAGTGCGAAGCTGCCGCTCATCAATTCTCGATAGATGGCCTCCAAAGTTCGATTTGAAATCGGACCTTGGTTGTGACTCACGATCCGCGAGAGAACCTCCGACTCGCGATGCGGCGCGTAAATCGGAATACCTGCAGCCCGTTTTAACTTGCCAACTTCGACAACGTGCTCCGCTCGTTGATTGATAATTTCAATCAACTGCCGATCAAGACTATCGATTTTTTGGCGCAGTTGGTTGAGCTGTTGGTTCGTATTGGAATCGGGTTTCTTATCGGACATTGCGTTAAGTCGAAAGCAAAAAAAAGCAAAGGGTCGTTTGTGACAACACAATCGACCCAAGTGAAAATAGTTTAACTGATCGTCATGGAATTCCCTACTCCCAAGGCAAATCAATAGTTATTCCATCGGAAATTTTGGCTTTAGACCCAGGTGTTTCGCCAAAAAGGCCCATTGATCAGCAACCTCTTCAATTTGTTTTGAGGTCGGTTTGCCGGCTCCGTGGCCCGCTTTGGTTTCGATGCGAATAAGAGTTGGATTTTCCCCGGTTTGGGCTTGTTGCAATCGAGCCGCGAATTTGAAGCTATGTCCCGGTACGACGCGGTCGTCATGGTCGGCAGTCGTGACCAACGTCGGCGGGTAGGCAACACCGTCCTTGATGTTGTGATACGGCGAATAATTGTAAAGAGCGCGAAACTCGTCGGCCGAGCTTTTGCTTGACCCATAATCATCGACCCAAAATCGACCTGCTGTGAACTCTTGAAATCGCAGCATGTCCATTACACCCACCGCTGGCAAACAGGCTCCAAACAAATCGGGGCGCTGAGTCAGGCAGGCTCCCACCAAAAGGCCGCCATTGCTGCCGCCTTGTATGCCAAGATGTTTCGGGCTTGTGTACTTGTTCGCGACCAACCATTCTGCAGCGGAAATGAAGTCATCAAAAACATTTTGTTTTTGAGTTTTCGTACCGGCCTTATGCCACGACTCACCGTACTCACCGCCACCGCGTAAATTGGCCATTGCAAACACACCGCCCATTTCCATCCATTGCAAACGAGACACCGAAAAACCCGGTGTCAACGAAATATTGAACCCACCGTAACCGTACAGCAAGGTCGGATTTTGTCCATTGAGTTCAATACCCTTTTTGTGAGCGATAAACATTGGAATCTTTGTTCCGTCGGTACTGCTGTAAAAGACCTGCTTGACCTCGTAATTCTTCGGATCAAAATCCACCTTTGTCGTTCGCCACATTGAACTGTCACCAGATTTTAAGTCGTAGCGATAGACAGTCGGCGGCTGATTGAAGCTACTAAACGAATAAAAAGTCTCTAATTGGTCGCGGCGACCGCCGAAACCCGATGCGGTACCCATCCCGGGAAGTGAAACGTTCCGAACCGCTTGGCCATCGAGATCGAACAAATTGACTTGGGTCGCCGCGTCTTTGAGATATTCGATTATCAAAAGATCGCCAACTATTCCGGCGCCCTCCAGCGTTTCTTTCGCCTCCGGAACCAGCGTTTGCCACTCAGCATTTTCGTTAGCCACGTCGATGGTCATTACGCAACCGTTGGGCGAATTGAAGTCGCTCTTGAAGTATAAACGAGTTCCTTGATTTCCAAGAAACGAATATTCCGTTTCAAAGTTGTCAACCAAAGTTACCATTGGTGAGTCGGTCTTCGTCAAGTCTCGGTACATAAGACGATTTTTTCGATCGGTACCTTTCCAAGTTGAAATCACGAGGAAATGACCGTCTTCCGAAACACCTGCATTGAATCCCCAGGTGGGGTTCTCCGGATCCTCATGGACCAAAGAGTCCTTGTCTTGCGTCGTGCCTAGCACGTGGAAGTATACTTTTTGATTTAAGTTCAGACTTTGAAATGCTTCACCCTCTTTTGGCTCAGCAAAGCGGCTGTAGTAAAAGCCTTTTCCATCGGGAGTCCAACTCGCTCCCGAGAACTTTACCCATTTGAGTTCGTCCGGCAACAACGTTTTTTTGTCGACGTCCATCACATGCCATGTGCTCCAGTCGGAACCGCCTTCAGACGTGCTGTAGGCAACGTATTTGCCGTCGTCACTAAATGACATGCCGCCCAAGGCAATGGTCCCGTCGTCTGTCCATTTGTTGGGATCGATGAATTCAATGGGTTCGCTATCCAGACTCGTTAGTTGGTAAAGAACGCTTTGGTTTTGGAGGCCACTGTTCCGGAAGAAGTAATAGTGATCACCCGCACGGAACGGCACACCAAATTTTTCGTAGTCCCATAACTTCGTCAGACGGCCTTCGATTTCCTTCCGAAACGGCAACGACGCAAGGTAGCCGTTGGTGATGGCGCATTGCGATTCAACCCAAGCCTCCACGTCGCTGGAAACACGAACATCATCTTCGAGCCAACGAAACGGATCGGCGATTGGGACGCCAAAGTACTCGTCGACTTGATCGACTGTTTTCGTAGCCGGGTATTTCAACTCTTGAGCCATTAGTGAATCACTCCCAATTATGCAAGCGCTTATTGCAAGCAGTTTCCATGCATTGAACATCTCGTGCCTTCTCCAATCCATCAATTTTACGACCTAAATTACCAAACGCTGTTCAAGCAATTAGAGACAAACTTGAATCGCAGTGCAAATCCACGTTTTTCTAAAGCATACTGCACCCTGATTGACGATATCAAAAGGGAGTAGTTGATTCACTAGCTGGAGTGCAGGATGAAGTCTCGATTTGCCTTTTTCGTATTTGCTATCGTTTTGAGTGTTGTGCCAATGGCGGCAAAGGCTCAGGAATTGAACCTCGATCCAAGTGCCATCATGTTTGATACCTTGGCAAGCGAGATTTTAGATAACGTTGAACCAAAATTGCACAGTGAATTGCCGCAACTGTTGGTTCCGCTTCTTGGCTCGGACGGACCAAAAGTCCCCGCGAAGACCGCGCCAGCTAAAAATGAACCCGTTAAAGCCACGTCCGTAAAATCCACTGCCACGAAACCACCACCCACACCCCACAAAACCCCCCAACAATTATCTGCTGAAATGCTTGCGGCTGAGGCAAACGGTTCCACTTTGAGCCCATTGCAATTTAAAGTGAAATACCCCGATAGCATCGTCCTCAATGAAAGCGCTGAGGTTCGGATCACGGTGACAAACCCGACGACTGCCAACGTTCGCGAAGCCAAACTAACGTTGTCATTGCCGAAACACGTACAATTCGCTGGCGCAACTCCAGAACCGACTTCCGTCTCAGAGACGAAAATTGAATTCACACTTTTCGATCTGTTTGCGAAAAATGCCTCTGAGATTGTTATTCGCGTTTTGCCAATCAATAAGAACCCCATCTCTTTTGACGCAGAACTGCAAGTTGTCAATCGGGAGAAAGTTCAAATTGCTGTTCAACAGCCAGTCCTGATGCTCAGCGCAAAAGGTCCAAAACAACTCATCATGGGTGATCGCTCGACCATTGAAGTTGAAGTCACTAACGTCGGAGACGGACCTGCTCGTAATTTTCATTTGAAACCAACGCTTGCGAAAGGCGTTCAGATTGATTCGAAATCAGAGTTGGCCACGTCGGAAATCAAGCCCGGTGAAAGTCAAACCTTTAAAATTTCGACTGCAGGAGTTCAGCCTGGTGAGGCTTCGATAAAATTCGAAGGTTTTGCTGATGCGGCCGACACAAAAGCTACTGATATTGGCTTCCTCGTCATCAAGCCTGAACTCGAAGTCGAAGTCCTCGGCCCCAAAACGGGTTTCGTTCGCCAAACAGGTGTGTATGGTGTAAAGATCAAGAATCCTAGCGAAGCAAACCTACACGATGTTCAACTGACGCTGAATGTTCCTGCTTCGATGAACATTCATACGGTGAACCGCGAATACGTTGCCGACAAGACTGGCAAAAATTTGACTTGGAGCGTAACACAGATTGCGCCTGGTGCGTCGGTCGACATTCAATGGATCAGTAGCTCTGATCAAATGGGAACTTTTGAATACGATCTAGGCCTGAAGAGTCGCGAAACCCAACTCAAGTCCGTCAAATTGTCGACTGTCATCGATGCTCGTCCTGACCTGACGATGACCATTCGCAACTTGGTCGATCCTGTTCCTGTGGGTGAGGCAACGGAGTACGTTATCGAAGTTAAAAATCATGGCGACAAATTGGCAAGCGATGTTCGCATCAAAGTTGACTTGCCGGCAAGTTGGGTGGCCATCTCTCAAGAAAACAAGACTCTGGAAACACCACAAGCTTCGGTTTCATTCAATCTGCCTCAGGTCGACCCGAAACAAACCAAAGAGCTTCGATTCAAAGCAGGCAGCAACAAGGCCGGAGAATATGTGGTGCGGGCCAAGCTCGAAATTGGTGGCTCAAATATTTCATTGACCGCCGAAGACAGCACGATGGTTTTCCAATCTGGAACACATCGCGTCTCGGACAAAGCCGGCCCAATCATGCGATAATGAGTCGCTCTGATGTCTGGTGGCGGGAAGGGCGCAGATCTTCTATATCAATAAGATTTGTCAGAAGGGCACTGCCGCAAAGGCGGCGTCCTTCGAAACCTCATAGTATTCGTTGTCCCAACTGCTGCCTTAAATTTCGCGTCGGGTAACCCAACACCCAGGACTCGATGACCTCAATCAGAAACGGACGAAAGCGATCGCAGTTCAAACGGTTTCTCGTCGGAAGTGATCGCGTTGATCGTTTGTTGCAGCAACGCTTCATTCTTTTCGTCTTTCAATCGGCCTGCCAAGGCTTTCAACTGTGGGGCAAGGTCTTTAGCCGCGGATCCGTAGAGTTGTAGGGAATTCAAGCATTTGGGGATTCGTTTACCTGCACCCCAACGATCGAGTTCCATCACGGTGAGACACAACGGCATTCCTTCCTGGATTTTATGCTGCGCGAGAAGCTCCAATCCGGCCAGACGGATACCATCGGCAAACATAATGCCGCTGGGAGCTGGCTCGACGACTGCTCGATGAATCGCAGGGAGCAGTGGTTCGATCCCTTCGAAGGAGAGCTTTTTGTAAACTGTCGCCAGAGCACCTCGAGCGCGGCCGTCCTCGTTCCCAAGTCCGGCGCGAATAGCAGCAAAAAGTGCTTCCTGATCGACCCCGTCCAGTGACTTTTTCAGCAAGCCATTTCGTTGATCGAAAAGCGCAAAGCATAAATAGCGCTGCTGCATACCGCGCGGATCGGCTTGTTGTTCGCTGTTTACCAACATCTCCAGGAGATCAGGCACGGCCAAGCGCGCCGCGTCACCAATGCCTGCCAATGCATCCGCGGCTTTAATGCGCAACCATAAGTCGCTGGATTTAAGGGTCTTCCTTAACTCTGGGACTGCCGGCGTTCCCCGCTGTTGCAACTTTTCGAAGGCCTGACATGCGCCCAGTTGCGAATAGAGATCCGGCGATTTCAACAATCGCATCAGCTGGGGTACAACGTCTACTTTTCGCTTTGCAAGGGCAGTTGCCGCGCGGTCCCGAACCACCGGAGACCAACTCGTCAACGACTCAAGGAGTTCATCGTCACTCCGATCAGCGTAGACCTGGTCCTTCTGGCGGTGACTGTATCCACGGCCGTCGGCGATCAAACTGGCGGCCGTTGTTGGGTCAATTTGCGTGACATTGTTTTCTCGTTTGCCTGTGATGTAAAGTTTGCGAAGTGGTTGAGCATAGGCCAAAAGGTAGGCTCCGGTCGCATCCCAGTTTTTGTAGCTGTCACCTTTGACTTCAGGCGGTCCCTGGTGTTGAAACGTTCCGTCCCATTGTCTGGCGAGATCGTAGTACCAGCCGAATTCCTTCATCCAGGCGCCACTGGCGTTCGGTCCTGACAAGGCAACACCCGGCATTGCCCATAACATGTTGAAGAAGTTTCCGGTGTGGCCCATTTCCCGTTCGCTGCCGTGAGACGCCACGCTCATGCGCGAGAAGTACTCGGCGGCTTCGGCATCACCCAGCATGTTAAACATCAGGGCCGCGATACCGTTCTTGCCGTTATCGTCGTGCGTCTCCAGCCACGGATGATGGTCGCCATAGGGAACACAGCCCTTGCCAACATAAAACCGCATTAGTCGCGTACTCTTTTCGATCGCCGCATCCAGTTCTAGATCGTTAACACCTGCCTCGCGAGCCAGAATCAACGAGACCGTGAGGGGCAAACCTGGAGCGTTCATCATCCCATAGCCATTCAGTCGACCATCCGGTCGGGCGAACCGATGGCCCCAAGATCCAACTGCGCTCTGTCCGTGAACGATCTCCATTGTGATTCGTTTGAGATCGGCGACGTAAGTCTTGTCGCCCGTCGCTAGTGTGTATTCGGCCAACAGCATATTGATTGGACCGTAAAACCAACAGCACAACGCCTTGCCTTCGACATCGGAATACGCGGCGGCCCATTTGATCTGCTCTTGAATGATTGGCATGTACTCGTCACGACCACTGGAGAGCAACGCGAGGGTGTTCAGCGAGCGAACGATACCATTCCCCTCGCTTGGATTGGCCTTCATTCGTTCGGCAAGAGCAGCGCAGCCCTGCTCGAAGACCCGCTGGGATTTCTTGCAATCAAAAGGTGCTGTTGCCGAGTAGCTTCCCAAAACCGGTAACCGCAAGATCGCTTTGTCGATTTGATTACTTCGCCAACGAACCAGAACGAGTGAGCCGGAGTTGGTTTCGGCTGTGCTGATGGCTTGGCCAAGTTCCGTTCGTGGATCAACGGCAAATCGAGAATCGTCGACTCCCAAAATGACATCGCCGACTTGGAGAACGCCTGCGGCAGGCGAGCCCTTGTCGACTCGGGTGATCAGAATTTGGCGTGCCTCTGTGGTTTCCAAACGGTTGCCGTATATCCAGCCTCGAGCACCAGTTGGCCCAAGATTCCAATCGTGATTCGCCCCCTCAGGGATCTTATCGCCCTGCGTGAAGTCAGGAATGTCAGCCGGTTCCTGCGCCATAATCTGCGCGGCCGACAGACAAAAGATCAGTAAGAAGACGACACAAACTTGGCAATAATTAAACAATTGTTACTCTTTTTAGGTAAGAAAATCGCTTCAATGACTCAATGCGATTTCGATTAACGTAATAAGCTACAGCCTATCCTAAAAGTGGTCTGACCCTCTCTGACTTTCCCAGGGTCTAAACCCTTTTAGGATGGCTCGACTGGACACGTTTTGGCGTTAGAGCCGCCACGATCATAACAAAAATGCCCGCAGGCGGCAGCGCTTCGATTCGAATGTACCGCTGTCGCTTGCCGTGCAAGGTACACACCAAAAAAGTACTTTACGCCGATGGCTACATGGGTCGAGCGAATTGGCCGTTTGAGCTATGGCGGTTGCCAAATGCCTTTCCCTAGGTGCCGTAGTTACACGTCTTGTGCACGCGCTCGTTCACAGAATGAAAAGGCGTTTCTGCAATTACAAAACAACAAAGCCGTTCCATGTTCTGGAACGGCTTAGTTTGCTTTGAGCGTAAGGACCGGACTATTGAGTCAACTACCTGAAGACTATTCGAAGCCTTTGGCTTGGAATTGGCCGCTTTGCAAGAAGGCTCCGGTGTACCAATCGAATCCGTTGACCTCGACCTCAGCCGATGTGTAACCCGTTCCGGCTGCTGACGCGCTCGAATTGTTAACTCCAAAGCCCGGGTTAATGTAGCCGTCGCCGTTGGTGTCTTCGAATGAACGGACACTTCCGTCCATAAACAAGACGTTCAGGTTTTTAGCGTGATGAGCGTACATATCGCGCGTGTCTTGTCGCCATTGCCCATTGCCAATTTCACCAAGCGTCAGGACCGTGTAGTCCTCTAGTTGTAGCCGCGTAGGCGACGGCGCTCCTGATTGTCCAGCAAACATGACGGCCGTGCCACCAACGACAATACTTGGTCCGTCGTTAAAGGACTCGGCACAAGGTGCACCCGTTGGAAGATTGTAGGGAGAAGGAATTCCCGTAGTCAAACTACCGTCAGTCCTGCCGACCGTATCCCCTCTTGATCCACAACCCAACATGGCAATTATCGATGCGGGTACATTACCAGCGTCAAGAGTCGACATCCGCATCGGACCCGCTGTGTACTGTAGGGCTGCGGTATTGGGGCCCTTTACCCACTCCTTTAAATTGTCGTATAAGCCGTCACTGTTTGGATCTAAAGGTTGTGAACGAACGAGAAACCAGCCCGATGCATAGTTGGTGTTGTAACCTCGTTTGAACAATAGGTCTGCAACCTCCTGTCCTGTTAGCGGTGTACCGGTCGCATCAATCTGACCAACGATACCTGTTCCGCGTCGAGCAACTGGGCCCTTCGAACTACTGACTGACGTACCAAAATAGGTGTTGATTTTTTCGCTTGTCTTGCAAGGACTCGATGGGCAAAGCATTTGTGATGGCAGGATTTCTTGATCGACACAGTCAGCAACCCAACCGTACAACTCGACAGAACCATCGCGTTCGCCATCAAACGCGCCTGAGCAAAATGCCCCATCCGAACTGCCTGACGATTTCGTCAACATGGCCAATCCAAACTGTCGCAAGTTACTCTTGCATTGCGTTTGGCGTGCCGAGTTTCGCACGGCGATAAACGCTGGAAACGCCAAAGAAACCAAAATTCCGATGATTGCAATGACGACCAACAATTCAATTAACGTAAAACCTGACCGAACTCTTTTAGACACTACGCTACTCCTCAAAATGAAAATTGATTCCGTCAAAGGACGACTACCTTTGACATGCGAGGATTATAAAAGTGAGCATTAAGATAACGAGCGGATTGCGCTTAGATTGAGTTAAGTCTTGGCGCTATTTTGATGAAGACAGGTTGAAGTTTTGATTAAGGTCGTGCCCAGCCAACACGAGAAGGGTATGAAAGGCAATCGAAAAAGACAATAAACACGACATTTTCCCTTCTCAAACCGAATCGTTCGAGCGGCCCCAGCGCTGGCAGCAGCTCTACCCAGAACGCGGTCAAAGTGGCAGGCGACTTCAACAAGACCCTGCTGAAGACTCTGTTCGCCAGCCTTCGATCTTGATCGCTATTATTCAAAAAAAGGTGGGCGATTTTGCTTATGGTACGTTTTTGATCGTTACGATGAGCTGCTGTATCCTATCAGGCAGCTCTTGTTCTACACCGTTGGGTTGTTGCGCGTCTGGCAGTACGACTTCGATGTTGAGTTCTTTCATGGTTTCGCTTGCCCATTCGTTCATCCCTTCCATCTGCTTAGCCTTAGCTGAGTCGTTTGCGCGAAGTGGCAACCAGATTTTTCGTGCCCCGGTTCGTTCGAGTGCTGCACACCAAGACTTTAGAACGTTTTGGTATTCCGATTTCGTTTTGCTTAGTTGGTTGGTTCCGATCCCGAGCACGATAATATCCCACTGGTACTCCGTTTCCCGAAAATCGCCTAACCAACATCCCATTCGATTCCAAGCTTCGCTATCTCGAATCAACTCTGGTGGATGAATAACTTGGTAGCCCTCGCCCAACTGTTCCGAAAGATTACGCTGCAATTGCAATGAACCTTCATCGACCAACAAGAGGACTCGAACTTGATCCAAATGACGCTCGGGCATCTTGTTGATGGGTCGATACTTGATGGATTGCGCTACCCATTGTTTATCTTCGTAATTTGCTTCGACTTCGACGAGCGTTTCGTTTGGTTGAAGGTCGGCGATGGAGAACCCTGACAACGTTGCATCTCTATCTCCCAGAGTTACCGAGATGATTTCATTTGTCGTTTCGATTTCGGCAA
>JAHEAM010000495.1 GCA_024642765.1 Planctomycetaceae bacterium | reverse complement strand
TCGTCAAATAGCGCACTTAGGAACAAAATTGAACTGTGGCGATGCCCCCAGTAAAAGCAAGGAAATTGGTATCTATAGCACCGAACCGTAGTATACGATCCCCAGAACGATTCCTTCAATATTTCGCATACGTTATCTTTTAAAGCTTGATTGGGGCTTGGATTCAGCAATTGGCATCAACTATTTTGGTGTTGAGGTGAGACGCCAAGCGCATTTTCTATGTGGTGATCTAGAAATCAAGTCTGCGTTGAAACTGGCGCGGCCTCAACCGATTTAAACATGATTTTTCATTTCAATGACTCGCATGGATTTCCAGGCCCCTCCCAAAAATCTTGCCAGAAATACGAGTCCGAGAACGGCGATCCAGCCTGTAATTAAATACCAACAAGCAAACACACCACCGTTCGCATACTCAACAATCAAATAGCTACTCAGCGCCAACACTACAGCTGCCACTAAACTGGTCCACATAACAAAGACTGTATCGCCCGCACCCTTGATGATTGATGCCAGCACCATGAACAGCGCATCAAACAGATTATAGGCAGCGACAAACTGCAACAAGGTTCGTGCCAGTGCGCGCGATTCTGCCGCCGTCTCTTGCCCCTCTTGGTCAGCCGCAAAAAAGCCCGATAAAAAAACATCGGGTATGAACCAGTAAAGCAACGAAATGACCAACATATACGAAAGGCCCAGCCGAATGCCATTCCAAGCTGAGCGTTCGGCAAGATCGGCGCGGTTCTCGCCTAGACGCTGACCGACCAAAATTCCAGCAGTGATCCCGATGCCCCAAATCGGCATGAACGCAAAACTGCTAATACTGAATGCCATTGAAGTCGCTTCCGTTTCAACGCTTCCCAATCGTCCCACCATCATGATAAACAGAGTGAACCCAAACACATCCAGAAACATCTGAACACCACTCGGCCCGCCAAATCGCATCATTCGCCAAAAAAGTTTTTTGTCGAAACCAAAAACCCCTGTGTGATACTTTTCGCGATACTCGGCTCGCAACATCAGCAGCAAATAGGTGATCGCTTTCAGCCACAGCGAAACGGCGGTCGCGTAACCTGCGCCCGCAATTCCCATTTCAGGAAAACCAAGGTAACCAAAAATCCAAATGTAGTCCAATACGAGATTTAACAACGCAAACACGCCGTCCGTCCACATCACAACTTGGGTTTGACCACGGCCGCTAAAAAATGAAGCCGCCGCTTGCGAGATCAACATCCCCCCACTGCCCCAACACAGCGTTTGAAAGTAAATGACCTCTAGTGGTTGCACGGGGGCACTGTGATTTGCCATGGCGAAATATTGCGGAGCGAAGAAGACGCCCAAAGCCATGATGGGCACACAAAACAGAGAGAACCAAATCGCTTGCCAGACAGCGGGGCCAATTCGCTGATACTGGTGATCGCCGTTGTACTGCGAAACAAACGTGTTGGCGTAGGATGCAATACCCAATGGCAGGCACAAGCTCGAAAACCAAACGACGTTCGCTTGAAATGCCGCCGTCATCGCGTCGCCACTTACCCACCGCAACATCATCCGGTCGACGAACGTCATGACTGTCCACGACAGGCTGGAAATGATCATTGGAAACGCGACCAACAAGACCTCTCGCCCGCCAGCTGGCCCACGCCAGAACCGCCGCCACCGCTCTGCGATCAAATGTTCCCCAATGCCGAATTATCGACGTTAACTCTTACAAACAACGTCAAACCATCTTAGCCGAGAAAAAATTCAATCCCAGGCCGGGGCGATTTCAATTCCGTTAAACAACAACCAAGACAAAGCTTCGGCAATGCCAACGCGTGATTTGTATATCGAGATTTCAACCGCATCAAATCTTGGTGCTTCCCGGAGCCCGGGCTATTCAACGTTGAAACTGGAGGGCAAGTTCATTGAGTCAAAAGGAAAATCAATGATCACGATTTCGTTCGTGAACGAATTCCAAGCAGCAAGCCGCCCACATAATCCTGCAACAGCGAATTGCAATCCACCGGCTGACAGACTCCCGGAAAGAGTACGAACGGTATTAGTCTCGTCGACATGCATGAAGGACAACCCTGGGTTCTTGACGTCGGCAAATATCATCATTTTGTCGTCGCCTCCGAATTCGATGCTCCGTTGCAAAGAAGTCGCTGATTTGACTTGAGCACCCGTCCGCACATCAAACGCCTTGCAAGAAGTCTTCCCGATTAGATGGTGCCCGTTTTGCGAAAATCTTGTGGTTTCGCTGCTTCCAAATGCGTACTTTGCAGTTTCGATAAGGGACTTGGAGTTGACCTCAACTAGCGCAACACGACTGCATTGAGCAAATGCGACTTGGTCTCCGCTTCGGGAAATAGACATGTCAGTGACTGGTTCTGGGTATAAAGACACTTCAATACTTGTCTTCTCGCCCGAATCAACGTCGAAGACATGCAAAGTTTTATTTGATGAATCGAAATTGAATATGCGTTAGCTCGAAGCGCACATGCCCCAGCGTCCAAATCCAACTTCTGGTTCTAGAATCCTTGGGGTTTTCCAGCGAGGAACCGTTCCATGTGTAGACCGTGACATCTGTGCCTGGACCGCACGCCATAATTCGTTTTCCATCCTCCGATATTTGCACAGCAACAAAACCCGACGTATTCCAGGAATAAATATCCAATTGTCGCATAGATCCGAGCGCGAACAACTTGCCATTGCTAGAAATTGCTATTTTCACACCGCTAGTGCTCGCCGAAACACGCGCAACGACTTCTGGCTCCTCCACTTTTTACGGTGTCGTAGCACGAACCGAGTTTGGGAAAACGACACAGACATTTAGCGCAATGCCAAGGAAATCAAACTGAAATATCGTTGCGCAAATTTCCGAGCGGGCAGATCTTTTCTGAACATTTTGTCTCGCTATTTCTCGCTATTTGTCGGGTTGATACTTGCTCAAGCCGGGTCCGCTTTGCGGGGCGTCAAGACTACTGGTGAGCGATGTGTTCTCTGCTTCCTTCGCTTCCGACTCTTGAATCACTTTTTCGCTTTTGGCATCTGCGGCCAATTTTTCCGCCGATACATACTGGAAACTCAACGTAACCTTGGCGTTGACGCGTTCATTTCCAAAATCCTTTGATAATTCACCGACCAATTCTCCTTCGGAGAAGATGGATTCCGACGGTAAAAAATCGATGGATCCT
>JAHEAM010000494.1 GCA_024642765.1 Planctomycetaceae bacterium | reverse complement strand
CATTTCGCCGGCTTGGGCAGAAAATGAAATGTTGTGTAGCACGTTGCGTCCAGGCTCGTAGGCGAATGTTACCTGCTCGACGCGAAGTTCACCGCGTACTGGGTCAGGCAATGGTTTTGCGTCAGGCAAATCAGTCCATTCAGGCTTTGTGTCAAGAAGCCGGAAGACGCGTTCGGCGCCAGCCATCGCGGTGAGTGCTTGGCTGTACTGGTTGCCGAGCGCTTGGATGGGGCTAAAAAAGAGTCCAGCCAAAAACCAGAACTGAATCAAATCACCAACTGGCATCGGGTCGGCGGCGACAATCGCGCGATAGGCGCCAACAATAAGCACGAGCCCGAGTGAGATTTGGCCGGTCAATTCCAAGAGCGGCATCATCAACCCGCCTTGGCGAGCGCTGTTCATATTGTATTCAGCGTGATCGGCCGTGAGTTGACGAAACAGTTCGGCATTTGTTTCTTCGCGAGCGAGCGCCTGGGTCACGCGAATCACGGCGACGGATTCAGCGATCGTGGCGGTGACTCGAGAGAAACTTTCTTGGACTTCGCGATAGGACTGGCTCAGCCGATTTCGCATCACGCATCCGATGAGCCACATCGCGGGACTCATCGCAAAGACGACGAGTAATAGCGGCCAGTCGTACCAGGCCATGACTGCGGCGGCTCCGATCATTTGCCCCACCTGAACGAGACTGACGAACAAGACGTCTTGGACGCCGATCCGCACCGAATCACAGTCGCTTGTGATGCGGCTGATCACTCGACCCGTTTTCGTTTTGGCATAAAAGCTCATCGGCATCTGTTGCAGATGCGCGTAGACGCTCGCACGAAGATCGTGAATGATCGATTCGCCGAGTTCGAGGGCTAAGCGTTGACGATAGACAAGCGTTAGCTGGGTCCAGCACGCGAGTGCGAGTGCACCGAGCGAAGCCATGACAATTGAACTTAGGGGTTCACGTTGCGTGATTGGGCCGTTGATGACGGCGCCAATCGACCAAGCGAGTGCAGGGAGTTGGACGGCACGCAAGAAGACCAACGCGAGCAATCGATTGCGATTCGCGGCATAGGGACGCATGAGCGCCCACAGACGAATCACGAGATCGAGCGACAGCGGTCGTCGGCTTTCCTCGGATTCTGGGTCGCGAATCACGCGAACCATGGGGGCGAACCCCGTGCTCATTGCTTGATCGTTGGCCATGAGCCGAGAATGCCAGTCGCCTAAAGTTTCAGGATCCGATTCGCCAAGAATACGTTCGCCATGAGCCCCGAAGAGATGCTAACGGCAGACGCATTGCATGACAATTTATCCTGCAAAGCACAGGGCGTTGCAATTGCCCTAGAGCGGCTTAGAAATCAAATTGAAACATGCCAGCATAGGTATTTGCGGAACTTCCGCCACGCACTCGATCCGACAAGTCGCTGTAGATGTAGTCAGCAGCGATTTTGGAGCGGGCATTGAGATACCAATTCAGCCCAAGGGTGTAGTTCGTCAGACGTCGACCGGCACCGGTTCCACCGGTCGGAAGGTTGGTCAGCGGATCAATCGTTGGTAAGCCGCCCAACCGATTCAAGTCGATGTGGCTGAGTTGAGTTGCCAATTCCCAGGCTCCGTAATGACCTTTGCACAGGTCGACGGGGCAGTTTGGAATCACACGTCCGAACACTCCACCGGTACGGTTGTATGGGATAATTTCTCCGGTGAGCATATATCGACCTGTGATGTATGCGGCGGGAACCGTTTGTGTATCACCGGAAGCCAAGTTGACTCGCGACCAACGTACTTCGGATTGAACCAGCGCACGACCGACAGAGGCGGCAGCCTCGATGTTAAAAAGATTCGCGTGATCGACAGCAATGACTCCTGTGTTGACGAAGGGCGGGACGCCCGTGAAAGGCAGTGAAGAAAAGCTGTTGGGTGGGAACGCTTGGTTTTGGCCGACGAACACTTCGTCTTGGCTAGCGTATTGCAATAGATTGCGAGCTGGGTCGAGATAGCTGTGGTCGAAACCTAGGTGAATAAGGGAATCGTCGCCGCAATCAACCGGCAAGAATGTGATTCGCTCGGAAGTTCCATAGCCTCCATTGTCTCCGTACACGTTACCGAAGTTGTCAGAGAGCGTTCGGAAACCTGAGAATGCCCAAGTCGCACGTTGGTCCAGTGCGGTATCAAACACCATGATTCCTGTTTGACGAAATGGGGCGAGTGCAAAGGTAATGGGGCGTTCGAGGAATGGGAGCTCACGAATGCTCGTTAGCTCGCTCATGCCGAAGGGTTGGCGGAAGCGTCCGATGCGGACATTGCCAAACGGTGTCTTGTTAAATTGGCCCCAAACGTCGACGAATCGTGCTTGAGCTTGGGCAATGTCGAACTCGAACATGTAGGTCGTGTTCTCTGTCACGCTGCCGGTGGCGGCGAGTCGAGCGCGTCGGAAACCCGTGCCGTCTTGAATGTCACCAAGTGTTGCAATGTTGTTTCCAGATTGTCCGAATCGTGCTGTGTCGAGTTGGAAGAAACCCGTCATCTTCATGTCGGGGAATGTCTTCTTCGGTGTAGCTTCTTTTGCAGGTGCTGTCATCGCTTTTTGTTCGTCGAGCATTCGACGGACAATGTCTTCGACCTGTTCTTCAGATACAGAATTCTCAAGGACCGTGTAGTTTTCTGAATCACTGGAGGCGAGCGTTGTGGCGGAGTCGATCGGGGTGTAGCCCACTTCAACAAGCGAAATATCGCTCCCAGCCTCGTAGCCCGAGCCGAACTGGGCTTGTGCCAACAGCGGAAACAACAAGGCAAAGAAAAATAGACCGCTGAACGTTCGAGTGACCTTCATGATCGCCTTCCATGGAAATCGAAATATGAGCTGTTCGCTGCACTACGAAGCAGTTAGCAGGTTAATCGGCTTAATCGATTCGACGTTGCCAACCCGCACGACAGAACTCTTGTCTTTATCGATTGGTTATGCACTGGAAAGCGCTCAGGCAATCTGTACCGGTCTTTCACCTATCATCGATCCAAAAGACGAATCTGTGGCAGTTTTTAACGATTGTGATGACTTTGCCTGTTTTTCCAGTTGGGTTGTTCCGATGAAAGATGTGGAGCGGGTGCGCTTTTTGGGCACCGCCATGCGATTCATTGTTCGATTCCACTATTTTGCACGGTTTGACCATGCTACGTGTCATCCTA
>JAHEAM010000493.1 GCA_024642765.1 Planctomycetaceae bacterium | reverse complement strand
GTCAGCGAAATCACATCGCCGCGCAACAAATCCGAGTTTATTGCACAAACAATATGCTGAGGCGGCGAGAGCTTTTTTAGGCGAGGAATCGTCAACAACAATTCGCGACGTTTCTCATCAACGAAAGCATGTCGCCGCATTGCCGATCGTTCGATCTTGAAATTGGAGATTTTGCATTCGCCACCGGACCCGTACATGTCGTTCGATGCGAAGCCGACACCCCGCCCAATGGCTCCCGCAATATCAATTTTTTCACGGTATGCCACTTTACCACCAAGTTTGACCTGCAATTCGCCTTGGTGCACTGTGACCTGAACTTTCACCTTCTTGTTTTTTATCGCGAGGCCGGAGCTTCCGTTTGAGAAATCAGGTTGTTTGGCTACGGAGACACGACCATCATAGATCAAAAAGTTAATCGAATAATCGTTCTCTGGCGCGAGGAATTTATCGACGAACATTCGGCAATGGAGCGTTCCGTATTGCTGCGTCCACTCGATATCGAACGAGAATGATCCCGAAACCAGTAATTCGCTGTAGCCGACCTCGACATCTTTCACGAGTCGGACTTGACCTCCGTCGAAACATCGTTTCGTTTTCTTTTCGTTCGAAACGAACCAGGTGGTGGGATCCACAGCTACCGCTTCGCTCGCCAAAAGATTGCCGAAATCAATCGCTTTAATTAACGACGAAGCGATTTTTTTCTTTTCGATGAATGAATCGATGGTCACTTCCGATTCATTCATTGAGACAACGTTCGCGGGAATGATGTCGCGATTGTCGAGGATAAGTGTGTCTTGCCAAGTCGAAACAAGTTGGCCATCGTCCGTCACTTTTTCGCGCAAGATGATTTTTGAATTGCCGTGCGCGAAGGGCACTGCTTCGTCGGCACCCGGAACTCGCCAGCGCAAAACGTCGTCTGAGTCTCCACTTCCAGACTCAAGACGGCCAGTGATCGTGCCTTCTTCATTAATTAACTGCTGCGAAAACTCAGCTTGGACTTCCGCGTCGGGCGTAGCCATATTCATTCGGAGGGCGTTCGCTAAATTCAGAGAAACCGGCGATTCAGAGAAACTTGTTTTCAAAACCGCAGTGTTGTCAGTAATTGATGTTAGTTGGCCCATCACAAGCATGCCGTCTTGATAGGACAGCATCGTCACGTCTTGCAGCCGATCTGTTGATTCGTTGATAAGATAGGCTCCGCAAAAATCGCTTGCTGCAACCGACAATGGCTCGTCAGCGCCCTCGACACTAACGGTCCATTTTTTGCCATCAAAACCATCCAGCCGTCCGTTGATCGCTGCTTCGCCGGTCGATTGAATCGACGGCTTCGTTGCATCAAATCCTACGCTCGATCGCCGAACCGACAGCGAGTCGATGATTAGCTGTTCAGCTTTGTTTTCGATCAAGATGCCGGGATCGATATTTCGGCCTTCGGCGCCGATATTGGCGGAAGCAAGTTGTTGCCCACGTTCGTCATGGATCACCATTTGATTCGTTTTACGATCCCAGTGAACCAGGAGTTTCAGGCGTTTGCTCGCTTGGTCCAATGACTCCACAACGATTTCAAAGGAGTCCTTGTAGGACAACACAACGGAATCGTCCCATGTTTCCAGCCGCGGAAGCGTATCCAGATTCGTTCGATTGCGAGGCACGCCAAATCCAAATACGCAATCTAATTTTGTTTCCCATTGAAACTCGACTTCAATCAAACAAGATTCTGGCAGATCACTTTTCGTGTAGAGCTTCGTGTTTGGATGTGTACAGACCAATTGACCGAACGAATTTACGGTCCAGTACTTTTTTTCACTGCGGTCGGCATTCCATTGCTCCAGATTAAATTCGCCGACGAGTTGGCTTTCAGATTTTTCAAGATTAATTATCGACGCCAACTGCGCAACGGGGATTTTGACTTCACCCATTCGAGCCGAAATCGCCCGCAAGTACTCGTCATCGAGCTCTAGAACATTGCCAAACATGCTGTTGCCATCGATCGTCTGAATCATAAACGATTCTTCTGTCTTGTAATTGGCGTCCTCGATATTGAATTGAACTTGGTCCAGGAAGCTCGCATCAAGTGCCAAAGCATCACGAAACAAATTATCAGCTTGCCAATTCAAACGCTTTTCATCCGCCGAAACAATTTTGCCAGGTAATTTTTCGCCCGACTTCCAAATCAACAAGTCGTGGGTTGACTGCCCAAACGTATGTGGAGCAAGTAACAAAAGACAAGCGATCGTAAACAACAGTGTTTTCAATTTCATGGTCACTACTTTTGGGTTTTCGAAAACTCAGTCAGTCCTCATCCGCATACGAGCGATTGGATTTCACTTTCTCGAGATTGGATGTTGGCTATCGTTCGTAAATGGGTAGGAATCGATAGTTCAAAGCCAACGCTAAAAGTGACATCGAAGTGGAAAAGGTTGGGCCGTGGTCGCTTTTGCCAATTTGCCCATCATCTTGCTGCATGGCGCGCAGTTCTCGAATTGTTGCTTCATTCCACTTGGTCCAAGATTCGTAGTCGGCCTGAAACAACGCTTGGGCCTTGTAATAGCGTTCGTACTCTGGCCAACTGCTTGCGCCGCTGGACAATAAATGGTCGACCAAGTACTGCCGTGTCGCATCCAGCTCCTTCCATTCCTTGCGTTTGCCGATGGAGAAAACCAAACAAGCGATTGAGGTTCGAGCGCCCGATTCACCGAGTCCACCTAAACCGCTATAGCCAACTTCTCCCGATTCATCCGAGGTCATGCTTTTCATATATTTTAGTGCATCGTCGATGCAAGCGTCGGGAACATCGATGCCCGCATTGCGTGCGGCCAAGAGGCCCATCAATACTGCTCCCACGACAGACGTGTCAGCGGACGGATCGCCTGGCGAATAGCGCCAGCCCTTCGAAGGGTTTTTCTTTTGCGCCGTCACTGCAAGGCGAACGGCCAATTCTAACGCTTCACCAATTGTCCTCTGTTTTGACTTTGAGTCACCTTCGGCATTGGCTCCCGACCATAGCATTTCATCATCCACTGCCCCATAGGCTTCGGCCAACGCGAGCATGCTGAAGCCATGCACGTACATATTGCCTGGGATATATCCGTTACGAGCACTTTGGTGTTCGATAATGTAACGCAATGCACTGCGTATATTGCGAGCGTATTTGCCAAAGTTGGGGTCTTCGCCTGTGGAC
>JAHEAM010000063.1 GCA_024642765.1 Planctomycetaceae bacterium | reverse complement strand
TCAACGACGTCCTCGGGCATCGACGAGACTTTGTTTTCCGCCGTTTGTTCTATTTCGCTTTGTTTAAGAGTGATCAGGTTTCCTGAATCGGCAGAATCACGCAATACGAGCGTCTCCGAATCTTGGCTTATCACTCGGCCTGAAATTGTTTGACCACTTGTTGTTAACACGGTGACCGCGCCAAATCCTTTTTTGATGACTTTTGATGGCAACAAAATAGACTCTACGAGATAGACATCCGTCGCCTCGCGTTTGTCCAATTGGTTTAAATCCGGACCGAGCAAGTCCGATTGGCCCGAGGCATGGCACTTAACACAATTTGTTTTCTGCTGCGCGAAGAGAATTGCGCCCTTGATAGCGTTCCCCTTATCTCGAGCGTCTGCGGCCAGTTTTTCGACAGACTCATTTTTCAACTGGGTCGATAGCTTTTCGTCATCTTGAAAAGCCAGCTCCAACAAGGCATTTTGTGTTTGGTCGAATCTTTTTTCGGGTCCGTAGGTAAAAACATGAAGCGAAAATGCAATTCCAAATCCAATTGCCATTAACCTCCACGGCCGGGCAAACAATTTAAGCAGTAAGTGCAATTCCATTCTCCCGCAGTTGTAGCTCTAGATAATCTGTAGACATTCTAGCACGTACCGTGGCACGAATTGAACCGTTAATTCTGCCGAGATGGCAAAACTATCGCAAATTCAAATTGCTATTTCAGCGTGTCGCCATTTCCAGTTGCTCGACCTCCCAAAATTATTGGTTGTGACGGTCAGGTAAGTCTAAAAGATAATTTACTTGAAATTCCCCACATGGCTTGATATCGACTCATATCTGCATTATCGGTAGAATTCCGTTTGATAACTCCCAGCTATTGGGTGCTATTTTAGACGCAATTTTCGTTTACGGCGATCTTTTGATTCGTTTTAAAATTGAATTTGATTGAAGGCCATCGCATAAGTTGATCGCTGGAACTCAAATCGTGCCAAACAGGAAAGCATATGGCTGCTCCTCGTAGATTTTTTTCTCGTCGTTTGCCGCTCATCTACAATGTCGCATTGTTGCTGTTGATGGTGACTGCGTTTTTGTTGCCTTTCGCGCTACGCGGTGCTCGCATGGCGGTCGACGGAATGAAAAATAACGTCGCCGACTGGCTGCCGTCCGACTACGAAGAAACCGTTGATCTCGGCGAGTTTCGCAAATACTTCATCGGTGATCAGTTCGTGGTTCTGAGTGGACCATGGTGCAAGGAAGGCAATCCGACATACACAAACTTACGTCGGAAAATATTTGAAGAATCGATGGAGTACGAGCGATTCCTGCACGAGCAAAAGGGTGGTGAAGAGATCATTCGCGCTCATCGCAAGGGCGATGATCTGGGATTGATGATCTCTGGTAGTCTGCACGAGGATTGGGGGCAATACTCGGAGCGCTGGCTCAAAGGCAACGACGAAAAATGGTACTGGATCAATCGCAATGGCGAGTTGTATCGTTGGGAAGGCGAGAACAATGTACTTGAGGGTCTAAAACGATTTGTCGAGCGCGCCGCCATTGGACGAAATCACGCTGGTGGAACCTATATCGATCGCTTTGGCGAGTATCCGGACGACGCCAGTGGCGTTCCCAATATGTTTTACAGCAACCCTGAATTGTTGTGCGCGCGACCGTTCAAATCCGTGACATCTGGGCCGGATGCACTTGCCCAGATGGCTGGCCCTGGCGGAACGCTTCGAATTGGTGACGTGAAAGATGACGAACTTTCTGCATTCGAATCTCGCGTGGAAGCACACAAGCGTTTAAGTGGAGCACTGTTCGGCCCCACCCCCAAGAAAGATTTTAATTGGACCTTTGACTCGCTTTTGCAAACGGTTGAAGATAATGGACTACGAGAACAACTTGAAAAATCAGAGGACTTTAGATTCAAGTTCGACGTTTACATGCAACGTGAAATTGATCGCCGATTCAATGGTGATCGCACTGGATTGGTAAATGCCACTGAAAGCGAGCGACTCGATTTATGGCTGAGAATGTGGGACGCAATAGGGCTCGACGCGCCGCCACGACAAACGTGTTTGGTTGTGACAATCAACACTCCATTTCTGGAAGAGCTTGATCGGATTGTCGGGAGTTCATCAATGGCCAAGCCTCGTGGCCGACTCCTGGAAATTGCCACTGGCAAATGCGGCTTGGCGGCAGAAAATGTTCACATGGGAGGGCCTCCCAGTGACAACGTCGCTATTGACGAAGAAGGCACAAAAACTCTGTTGCGATTGGCATTTCTGTCAGGATTGATCGGTATCGTTTTAGCCTACTACAGTTTTCGTAGCATTCGTGTGACTGCGATGATCTTTTTTGTCGGTGGGGTTTCCGCCATCGCAAGCCTTTCATACGTTTGGTATTTCGGAAGTCGATTGGATGCAATCTTGATGACGATGCCGTCATTGATTTATGTATTAGCGATGTCAGGTGCTGTGCACTTGATCAACTACTACAAAGACGCATGCGAGGAACATGGGCACAAACGGGCCGTCGATGTCGCTGTGCAACATGGCTGGTTTCCGTGCGCAGTCGCTTCCTTCACGACGGCCATCGGTTTGTTTTCATTGTGCATGAGCAACTTGACCCCGATCTATAAGTTTGGTTTCTTTTCCGCGATTGCAACCATTGCCACGTTGTTTTTCTTGTATACTTTTTTGCCTGCCGCACTGACGCTTTGGCCGCCACATTATCGATTTGAAAGTCGCGGCAGCAATAAAAAAGCGACAGGAGCATCATCGGGTAGTCTAGTCGCCAATTTTTGGGACAAAATCTATGTCCGAACCGTACGGTATCCTTGGCTTGTCATTGGAACGGGCATGCTGTTGATAGTTGTTTTCGGAGTAGGCGTCACCAAGATTCAAACAACCGTCCAATTGTTGAAACTGTTTGATAAGGAAGCCAAGGTCCTAAAAGACTACGCTTGGATGGAAAAAAACTTAGGCAAACTAGTGCCTATGGAAATCGTCATTAACGTCGATGAACGGGCGCAACAAGAAGTCCTAGCGAATGCCGCCCTGCCGAAATCCTCCGACGAATCTGCCGAAATAGAGAAAAAACGTTTTTTGCGTTATTCCTTCTTGGAACGAATGGAAATTTCCAGTCGCATTCGCAAACAACTTGAACGTTTTTTTGGACCGGATGGCTGCGACGTTGTCGGCGCTGGGATGGCAACGGACGTTTTCATTCCCATGCAATCTATTGCGGATCCTCTCGATAATATTTCCAGCGTCAGTACACGCAGTATCTTTAATATCCGCCTGCTCGATCAACGCAAGGCGATGACCGAACAAGATTACTTTGCGGTTACGGATGTCAACACACTTAAATCCACTGATGACAATATCTATTCCAATGATCCGAACTATGCAAATCGCGAAATGTGGCGAATTAGCCTGCGGTTGGCGGCGCTGGAGGATATTAACTACGGCGATTTCGTTTCGGATTTAAAAATGGTCGTCGAGCCAGTGCTTTGGGCGTACGAATACCGAACCGAGATTTTGGGCAAGCTATTCGCCGCAGCGACAACCCCTTCAAGCAAAAAGAATACTCGGATTTTGATTTTGGGACGCGATCCAAGAGAAATCGAAAAACATTTCACTCCAATCAAAACCGTTGAGGAAGCGAGACGTTCCATCGACCAAGATTATCTATTCTCCACGACAATCAAAGACCTTTTGATGAACCGTGGAATCGATTCTAAAAAAATCATATTTCTCGATCCGACAGCATTTAATGCAGACAGGCCCTTTCCCGACGATCAGGTTTGGGCGGATCAATTAGAAGTATTCTCGTTGGTAGTCATGATTGAGGACAGCCCCTATTTTGACAAAGAGTTTATTTCCGAACATTCTAAAGCGATCGTAGATTGCCGCGAACACCGTTATGAACTTAACGCGAAAGCGGATAACTTTGAATCGTCGAAGACGGCAATGAATCGAAAAACAGCAGGCGAAGATCTGGCGGTGACGGCGACTTATACGGGCATCGTTCCGATCGTTTACAAGGCCCAAGGCGCACTTCTTCGCAGCTTGATTGAGAGTATCGCGTTATCTTTCGTGATGATTTCACTTGTGATGATGATCCTCTTGCGTGATTGGTCGGCTCCCCTTACTTTTCGAAATTTGTTAAACGTGCAGGGCGGATTGATCAGTATGATCCCCAATGTCTTTCCCATCGTCTTGATTTTCGGGGCCATGGGGTTTTTACGTATCAAAGTTGACATTGGCTCCATGATGACGGCCAGTGTGGCAATGGGAATTGCGGTCGATGATACGATTCACTTTTTGAATTGGTATCGCGACGGCTTGGCAAACGGTAACACGCGCTGGGCGTCGATACGCATCGCGTATTCTCGCTGTGCCTCGGCAATGACGCAGACCACATTGATTGCCGGATTGGGCTTGTCGGTCTTTGCACTAAGTACATTTGCGCCGACGCAACGATTCGGAGTGCTGATGCTACTGCTATTGGCAGCGGCACTTATTGGCGATCTGATTCTGCTGCCAGCGTTGTTGGCTAGCCCACTGGGGCGGTTCTTTGGGAAAGAACGGGTCGCAGCCAATGGTGATTCAGAAATAGGTGATGGCATGGATTCGAATGAAATCAAATACGGCGAAGGTGCTATCACGCTGCGAGTGATTCCAACCGACGCTGACCAAGACAACCAACGAGGCACTCAGGCGCCCCCCAACCAACGCTTGCGAAATTCCTCATAGTCCAACACCATAGGAAGATTTTGTTTGTGGAAATCGCCTTAGCTCAAGAACCAGTTCGCTACTCACGTCGTACAACGTGTTTGGCTCTAAGGCGGCAATACATCGCTTACGACTTGTTTCAACAACTCTGAGGTTTTGTAGTTACCCCTGATGGATTTCTGCAACTTTTAAAATGGAATGATTGGCATGGCGGCCATTGTTACCTTAATAGTCACGTTTGCGTTTTCGATGCTGATCACTCGAATCGCTTCAGTAGCGCTGACACTTACAGGCTTGTCGCAGGAGGTTGCGCGCTTTCAAGCTCGTTCGGCATTTTCTGGAGTGGGCTTCACCACATCGGAATCTGAATCTGTTATTAACCATCCTGTCAGGCGAAAAATTATCGGCTCGCTAATGCTCTGGGGAAACCTGGGGATTGCTGCAATGGTCGCCAGCACGATATCCTCATTTGCAACAATGCCAGCTACAAGTTCGGCCTTGATAAGTCGACTCTTTGTGTTAACGGGAGGGCTTTCGTTTGTCTGGGTTTTGGGGTCGAGTCGGATCATTGATCGAGGGCTAAGTCGAATCATTGAATGGTCGTTACTACGATGGACCAAACTCGATGTACGTGACTATGTCTCGCTTTTGCACTTATCCGAAGGCTACGTCGTTTTGGAATTACAACTGAAACGTGGAGATTGGGTGGTTGACAAGTCGCTCATGGATTCGAGGCTTTCACTGGAAGGCGTTTTAGTTCTAGGAATCCAACGCGCCAACGGGGTTTACATTGGAAGTCCCAATGGAACCACTTACTTGCGTAAAGGCGATGTGCTTTCGATTTACGGGCCGATCGAACGCCTTGAGGAACTGGACTTGCGCCGAAACGACAGCAGTGGCGACCGCGCCCACCGGATAGCAGTTGCCGTCCACTACGAACAGATGACCGAGACGCTACGTTTAGATGGAAACGGTTTACATGATCGCCCAACAAAAAACAGGGATAATCGCTCACAAGACAATTCAGATTTTCGCGAAGCATCTTAAATCGATAGCTTTAGCGCCCATTCCAATTCTATGCCTTCCGCGGAACCTAGCAATCGACAGCCTGGCGGAGCAGCACTTTCGACCGGTCACGCAAACGCTTTGATTTTGTTAAAATCGACGCCTTCCTTATTATGAAACACTCGTCGTGTTTTGCGGTTCATTGTTCTCGAAGGCTTCGCATGAAATTCCACGCAACCACCATTTTAGCGGTCCGCCAAAACGGGCATGTCGCCATTGGTGGCGATGGCCAGGTTACCCTGGGAAATGCCGTAATGAAATCTGACGCGATGAAAATTCGAAAATTACTGGACGGCCGTGTGCTGTGCGGGTTTGCGGGTAGTAGCGCGGATGCTTTTTCTTTGCTCGAGAAATTTGAAGGCAAGCTAAAAGAGACGCCCAATAATTTACCCAAGGCGGCGATCGAGTTGGCCAAGATGTGGCGGACCGACAAGATTTTGCGGCAATTGGAAGCCATGTTGATTGCCACCGATGGCGACAATTTACTTTTAGTTAGTGGCAATGGCGACATAATTCAACCGACTGACGGAATTTTGGGAATTGGTTCGGGAGGCAACTATGCAATTGCTGCGGCCCGTGCATTGACACGCCATAGCAACTTGTCTGCAGAAGAAATTATTCGCCATTCGCTAACAATCGCTGGTGAAATCGATATCTATACAAACACTAATATTGTCGTTGAGAAACTTGAATGTCCGAAGACCTAATCCCTTCTGCAGCCGACCCAGCAGCCATGGCGATGACGCCGCAACAAGTAGTTGCTGCACTCGATCGCTTCATCGTGGGACAAGCAGGTGCTAAACGTGCCGTGGCAATTGCTGTCAGGAATCGGTGGCGGCGTCGACAGCTGCCACTTGAAATCCAAGGGGACGTGACTCCCAAAAACATTCTTATGATCGGCCCCACAGGTGTTGGAAAGACCGAGATTGCTAGGCGACTCGCGAAACTTACTGGTGCACCCTTCATAAAAGTTGAAGCAACAAAATATACAGAGGTCGGGTATTACGGACGTGATGTCGAAAGTATGGTTCGCGAACTGCTCGACAATTCGATCGCGATTGTAAAAGCACAAATGAAAGAGCAAATTCGTGAGGACGCCGAAAAACGCACGGAAGAACGACTGATTGATTTGCTTTGCCCACGTGTGCAATCATCAGAGCACCGTGTTTCGCCTCTTGAAAAAGGTGATGACAATGATAATCAAACCGAAGATAACGCCTCCGCATCCTACGAACGCACTCGGACAAAAATGGCAGCTATGTTGAGGATGGGTAGCTTGGATAGTCGCCAAGTTGAGCTTTCGATCGAGCAAAAAGCCGCCCCCATGATGATAGGCGCAAGCGGTTTAGAGAATATGGACATGGACTTGCAAGGCATGTTTGAGAAAATCATACCCAAGAACCGAATCAAACGCAAAATGGATGTTCAAACAGCGCGCCGCGTTATTTTTGAACAAGAATGCGAGTCACTTCTCGATGTCGAAAAAACAAATCGAGCGGCGATCGAGTTGGCGGAAAACATGGGTATGATCTTCATTGACGAAATCGACAAAGTCATCGCCAGTGAATCAAAAAGTACCGACGTTTCGCGTCAAGGCGTGCAGCGTGATCTGCTCCCAATCGTTGAAGGCACTACCGTTCAAACAAAACATGGCTACATCCGAACCGATCACGTGCTATTTATTGCGGCCGGTGCTTTTCACAAAAATCTCCCAAGCGATTTAATGCCAGAGCTTCAAGGACGTTTTCCGATTCGCGTCGAACTGCAAGACTTGAGCGTCGATGATCTGATTCGGATTTTACACGAGCCAGAAAACTCCCTAATCCGTCAATATGAGGCACTGTTAGCGACTGAAAACATTCGCTTGTCATTCGCTCAAGATGCGATCGAAGAACTGGCCCGCAAGGCTTTCGATTTCAATCAAACCAATCAAAACATCGGCGCGCGGCGACTGTACACGATTCTCGAACACTTACTCGAAGAAATCAGTTTCAGCGCCCCTTCCCTGTCGGGCTCAGAATTTATTATTGACGCTGCGTATGTGAAAGAAAAGCTGGCCTCTGCTTCCCAGCAAGAAGACCTGACACGATTTATTCTTTGATAGACATTTCGGGAGTCAGGACAAAAAAGGCAAAAACGACATTGAAGTAATTTCATTGTCAGAATTTTATTGCGTTTGATGAAAGCCAGCGGACGTTTCGAAGGAACGGACCCGACGTAAAGTCCGAGATTAACGACACCACACAACGCTGTCGAATTGGCCGGAAGCAGGTCTACAATAACAACGCTCTGCGATTCAATTCACAGCCCGCCCTCCCCAATCTTTCAGTAATTCAGCCAGGGGCCAGCAGAGCATTGCCCAAATGGGAAATTGTTCCAGGACAACTCTTAAGGTCGATTAATGTTCTGGTTGGGTCCTACGCTGACGGTACAATTTTGATCGAGAGGATAGCGGTGAGCAACAGCGTTACACTGCTCCAGCGTCACGGCCTTATAATCTGCCGCGATTTCCGCTGGCGTTTTGTACGGCAAACCATTAATCCATTGCATCCCTACACTAAACATTCGTGATTCCGTTCTTTCACTCGCAAGTAAAATTTGCGAAGCGATCTTTTGTTTGGCAAGATCAACTTCTTTTTGAGAAACCCCCTGTAGTGCGCTGAGTTGAATTTTCTGCAAGCGTTGTAAGTTTTCTTGAGCCAGTTCCGGAGGACAACTGAAGTAACTCATCACCGTACCGGTTCCTAAGAACTCGCAGTTTCCAATCGCTGCAGACTCGGCCAATCCGGGGTCCAACAATTCCCAAAACAATCGACTACCGCCGTCGTCTCCAAGAACCGAAGTCAACACTCGCATCGCAAATCGATCGTTATCCTCTGTCGACGGCCCTGGCGAAAGCTGCATGATGTACTGCAAATGAGAATTCTCTTTATGCAAAGTTTGAAATCCAAAAGTCGGTGTTGCGACTGCAATGTTTCGGTCAACATCGTAGGCTTGCCAACCGCCACAGTATTTTTCAACGTCTTCAATCAACTTGTCAAAACAAACCTTGCCAGAAGCAACAAACGCGATGTTCCCTGGACTGTACTGGCGTGAGAAATAATTCCGCATTTGTTCGGCTGTCAATTCGCCAACCGTTTCGACTGTACCGAGAATGCTTTGGCCGAGGGTATGAGTTCCAAAATAGCTCGACATCAACAGTTCTTGTCCGCCATAGGGCGGTTGGTCTTGGTACATCATTATTTCTTCGATGATGACTTTTTTTTCCGTTTCGAAATCATCGTTTCTTAGACTTGGTCGCATGATGTCCGAAAGCAGTTCGACGATATGGCCTTGGAATTCTGGTAACACGGCCGAATGATAAATGGTGCTTTCTTCGCCCGTGCGAGCATTGCTACTGCTCCCCAGTTCATCGAGTTCCAAGTTAACTTGGTCGGCAGTTCGCTTCTCTGTCCCCTTAAAAACCATATGTTCCAAAAAGTGACTGACGCCGCTAATCTCTGGCGTTTCGTCGCGTGCACCAGCCTTCACGAAAAATCCGTATGCCGCGAAGTAAGCTGCGTCGTTAACTTCGGCCAAAATCGTCAGACCGTTAGCGAGCTTATGCCGACGCAAATTCATCGTTCACCTCCAATTCGGATTCGCCTAACGTCACAATATCAAACGGCCCTGGAACATGTTCTGCCAGAAACTGGTTAACCCTTTCGACAGTGAGCGAGTTGATTTTCTCATTTATTTCATCCAACATTCGCACACGCCCTAAATGAAACATATCGCCAGCAATTGCGCTGACACGCGAGCGACAACTTTCTTGCTGCATAATCAAGCCACTACGAAACTGCACTTTCAGGCGATCCAGTTCATCTTTCCGAACACCATGTGCAAGGCCGCGAACCTCGGCCAAGAAAACGTTCATTGTCTCTTGAGCAGATTGAGTCGTTGTTCCCGAATAACCAAAAACTGCCCCTCTATCTAGAATTGAATGGCAATTTGCACTCACCGCATAGCACAAACCACGTTTTTCTCGCACCTCATGAAATAGACGAGAACTCATTCCATCACTCAAAACTCCGATTGCTGCACGCGCTAGGTAATACTGGTCATCACGATAGGGAAGCCATGGCCAGGCAAATGTTAGGTGCGTTTGGTTGCTCTCGAATGGAATATGATAATAGCCGCGTTTCTCATCGGCGGCCTTTGGCATCTCAACAGGATCTGGTTTCATGTCCGCGGTAATCCGTTCAACATGAGCCTTGAGCTTTTCCCAATCACAGTTTCCAGCAACCGCCATGATCGCGCCATGGGGTTGATAGTAACGTCGAAAATAGGCTCGAACGTCATCAATCGTTGCCGATTCAAGGCCTTGAACGTCTCCATCAGAATTTCTTCCGAACGGATGGCCATAATGGCGAAGGCGAAGCTCCAACATAGCCTTACCCGCTAGGTCGTCTTCCAGGCCGTAGACTTCTTGCAAACAAACATTGCGACCGTCTTCGAATTGGGATTCGGCAAGATCGGCACCACCAATCGTTCGCAAGTAAATCTCAAGGGCTTGAATGAGATTTTCAGCAGGGAGAGCACCGCCAAAAAAAGTATGGTAAATACCCGTGCTGGAATAGTAGTCACAGCCAATGCCTTCTAGGGCCTCGACCAGTTCTCGATTGCTGTATCCGCCACCTCCCCGAAACGCCATTTCACAGGTCAAATTGGAAAGACCCTGCTTGTCCATCGGATCAAAACGGCAACCTGCGGGCAGACCAAATGTAAACGCTGCCGACTGCAACCAAGGCATGGATTGGGCGACCAAAGTCAAACCATTGTCAAATATATGGTGATTTATTAACTGCTGATGCGCCATCAAAACTTTCTGCAAGCAAAAGAACCGTGAGAATAGCAAAACGAATCAAATCGGAAAATGGCAACCGATTTGGGTTCCCGACGAACCCCGCGAAACGCTCATTGTAGGCACCATTGTCTAACGGGAAACGGGATATATACACTCCCCTCACCCGATTTGGCAGTTAGAAAAACAAATTCCCGTTTTTTGTACATATCGGCGTTTTCTCACAAAAGGAAAGTTGCTAAATCCACTGTTCGTTTATCAGAGGAAGTGTTTGAAAGCACCTGAGACAGTCACAATTTGGGTCTCACGCAAAAACGTCGTTAAGGGGTCCTCCCCCTCAAATACGCTTCCCAAAAGCACCATTTCCTAGCCAATTTATTGACTTCGGAGTCTTGAGTTATGCATCGCCTAACAAAAATCTTGTGCCTTGGCTTTCTTTTGGTAGCTATGAAACCCGCCTGGGCTCAATCCCAATCTACTCAGGTTCTAGCAACACCGCCTGAAGTAAGTTCAGCACATATCAAAATCATATCTTCAAACAATCCCCAAACACCTGCCGCCTCTAACGGTGCTGTTGGTTCCAATAATTTGAAACGAGTTATACCGACTCAATCCTCCGAACCATCCATCGTCCGGCTTCCGTTAACTTCGACACAAAACACTGCCAGAATCTTAATAAACAGCACTGTTCGGAACACGCCTGAGAATGAAATCGACCAGTTTATGGAAACCAATGAAAAGTACGGCGGAATACTTCGTACAAACTATGTCCAAGAGGAATTGGCGACGGACCCGCCGCTGGGTGGCTCTTCGTCAAAGATGACAGCCGAACAGATCCTCCAAAATTATCGAAGTGAACAAAATAGACTCGCTCGAAACGTGCCATCACCTAGGGCCGTTCCAATTTCACTCGGTTACCAAGACCCCGTTGATTCCCAAGAGGAAATACTCGGTGCAGAAAAACCGGCAAAAGCAATTGGTTTGTCGCCCAGCCGAGATCTGCCAAGGGAACTTGTTTTGCCAAACGAAAATGACGAGATGAATTTTGCCATTCCGTTACTTCAGGACGAAACTCGAATCCCTCCGCCGTCTGCCGCCGCTCCTGGGGATTTGAAAAGCAGGAATCGGACACAGTCCACCTCACCCCAACAGCTCACTCGTCAGCCGCAAGCAGCGCAGCAACCAACATCCGCCTACCTAAGTATTAACTCCGCGACTCCGGAAAAACAACATATGCCATTTTCAAGTGATCAAATTGATTTGCTGATGACGGATTCTCCACCTAATGAAATCGAAAATGTGCAACAGTCGAGCGCAACGTCACAGACTAATACC
>JAHEAM010000492.1:1874-3210 GCA_024642765.1 Planctomycetaceae bacterium | reverse complement strand
GATACAATCGCTCGAGCGTTAAACAGGCTCTAGCAGTAGGCAAGACGATGATCGCGCGGCCCAAATTGGACATCGCCAACTCGTCGGTACAAAGCCATTTAGCAGCTAACGCCAAGGGCGGTTGGTTCCAATCGAAAAAGACGCGATGTGCTGAAGCTGACAAATCGATGGGAGTTTTCTCCATTTGCGTCAAACCCTCAATGGTTGCGGGTTTTTGGCGAGGCGAAGCGGTGCCTGGGCGTTTCTTTGCACCGGCTTTCGCTGAGTCCGTTCTGGCGTTCTGTTTAGTCATAGCGGGTTGTTACTATGGGGGCGACCAACTATTCGAAAGCCTATCGAAAAATTCCCCTGTCGTATAGCGGAGAGACAGATCCCCGAACAAGCCAGGAATAGAATCTCACGATATTATGCTTTGCGATACCCAATATAGTTCTGGCAGGAATCCAGATATACGAACTTCAAAAGAATCCATCATACTCCTTAGACGTTTCGGCGGCGACCAAAAATCCTTTCCCACAATTCTTTGATTGCAGAATTGATGCGACCCATAAAGTCAATTTTGCGATTGTCAAAGTCGGTAAGGTCTACCGCCGAAATCGGCACTTTTTCGGGCTAAAACCTGCTGGCATTCCCGATACTTATTGAGTCGATGGTTGGACGTTTCAATTTCTTCGAAACATCATCGTCGTAACATGGAGCCTGCACCAGCAGGCTTACCAAAAGGAGACCGTCCATGCGTTTCGCTATTGCCCTTGTTTTTTTGGTGACACTCGTCAACCAATCCTTCGCTCAGTCAGAGCAAACAATTCTAGACTACACATCGGCTTATAAACTTGCCCAAGCGGGCGAAAAACCAATGCTGGTTCTAGTCACGGCTACATGGTGTGGCCCTTGTCAACAAATGAAGGCCACAACTCTGCCCGAACTTTTCAAAAAGGGCACATTCGACAAACTTCACTTTGCGATGGTCGACTATGATGCAGAGCCTACCGTTGCCAACGCTCTCGTAGGAGATCGAGGTGTACCGCAGCTAGTCTTGTTCCAAAAGGTCAACGACCAATGGGTTCGAAGCTACGTGGCCGGGATGCAATCCGCTGAGAATGTCGAATCCTTTATTGCCAAGGCCAGCAATATTCAAGTCTCGAATGCGAAAATTGCTGACGCGACCACTCAAAAATCAACAATCGACAAATAATCCCAGAGCCCAACTGACTTTGGATCAAAACCCGATTGTGTAAACACAGTGCGAGGAAGTTTTTAGCGAACCTCGCTGGTGGATACACTCAGGTTGCGAGACTTCGTCTGTCACCAAATCTATCAACGTTCCAGTTGACAA
>JAHEAM010000492.1:0-1864 GCA_024642765.1 Planctomycetaceae bacterium | reverse complement strand
GAGTCTCAATTGCCGTCGTGATTCCAACGATCAACGAATCGAATAACATTGCCGCTGCAATAAACTCGGCTTGGATTGGTGGTGCAAGCGAGGTCTTCGTGGTAGACGGTGGGAGTAGCGATAGCACGCTCGCTATCGCCGAATCGCAGCGAGCAACCGTCATACAATGCCTCTTGGGTCGAGCTGTCCAGATGAATTCTGGAGCTTCTGCAGCCACGAGTGACATTGTTTTGTTCTTGCACGCTGATTGCGAACTGCCAAAGAATTTCACCCAACAAATCCGCGTTGCAATTTCTAGCAAGAACGCTCATCGCATCGGCGTCTTCTGGCAAGCGATCCGCAGTCCCCGTCACAGTTTTCGTTTGCTTGAATCCGGAAATTATTGGCGAGTCCGAATCAGGAACCTCGCCTATGGTGACCAGGGTATTTGGATTGACCGCGAACTCTTTTTGGAACTCGGCGGGTTTCCAGAACTCCCGATTATGGAGGACTATGTTTTCTCAGAGAAACTGCCTCGCAATTTAAAGTACTCGATACTCAAGGGGCCATTATCGGTCAGTGCACGCCGCTGGGAACGGCACGGTATCATTCGTCAAACAATGCGAAACTGGAATATCATTGCGCAATACAAAAAGGGTCGGTCACTTACAGAACTTGAAAAAAGCTATAACCGCCATGACATAACAGATTAGTGGTCAATACTGGAATTTCTTCGCAACATTCTTTCATGTCGAAATACATGAGTTCTAAAGTAGCCGCATATCCGACTTGCTACTTCCGAAATTCCCAATATCGATGTTGTGTTGATGCATAAGCTCCAAGAACAAATTACACAGCGGCGTCTGATTTTCAACCACACAATGGGACTTGTGACGGTGGCCACCTCCCGCAACAAGTATTGGTAGTTTATCGCAAGTGTGATTGGACGAGTCACCAAAGTTACTCCCCATAACAACCGTCGTGTGATCAAGTAACGTTCCATTCCCTTCGGGGATCTGCTCCAAATCGAGAAGGAACTGATTAAAGTGCTTTAAGATGTCGGCCTCTACGCGACTCAAGCTGGCAAGTGTATCGGGATTGCCCCCATGGTGCGAAAGCGTATGCCACCCACCGGATGCACCAGGGACTTTGATCGCTCCATATATCCAGTCCATGGAAAAAGTGATGACTCGCGTCGAGTCAGTACGGAAGGCGAGTTTCGCGATCTCGAATAGGTTATGCACCTTAGTTGAAAACGCAAACTCCTTGTCCAAACTTAGAGACGCTTCTACCTTCGGCTTCTGAGTATTCAGCCAATAAAGTTCGTGCTTCAATTGTGCTTCCATTTCCTGGATCACTGACTGGTAAATGTCTAGTTTTTCAATTTCGCTCTCCGTTGAGCGCAAATAAACCAAATCACGACGCAAGCCATCCAGTATGTTCGTATCATTCTTGAGCTGTTGTTTCTTGGCTTGCAAATCCTCAACGCCAAAGAGCATATTAAAAATCTTTTCTTCGTCGTGCATGGGAGGTATTGCTGATCCGCGATCATTCCAGGAGCATCCCCAACCTCGGTCGTAGATACTAAGGTTCAGAAACGGAAAGCGAGTCTCTGTTCCAATCCGACGTGCAAAAACTTGGTCCAAAGAAATACCGTTTACGAAGTTGGCAGCCTCCGGATTCGGAACCCCGGTTAAAAACGACTTTTCTGAGTCGTGGTTGCTGGTCGCCATCCCTGGGTGAAAGAAATTCTCGAAGACTGTTAACTTTTCAATCGTTTTCATGTCCTTCAAATAGTCAGAGGTATCGATTTCCCCTGCTTTTTTTGGGAAGAAGTACGGCGAGTAAAAGCCGAGCGAGTTGCAAATAAAAATGATTCGGCGCG
>JAHEAM010000491.1 GCA_024642765.1 Planctomycetaceae bacterium | reverse complement strand
GTCGACCCGCTAACGAGGTCGTCGAGGAAATCCGAAGCCTGGTCGAAAACGGCTTCCGAGAAATCGTATTGACTGGGATCCATTTGGGCCATTACGGAGTTGATTTTAACCGAAATCTACGGCGCGAAAGTTGGACCAGACTCTCAACGCTGCTGCGTGATCTCGTGCAGGTACCTGGCGATTTTAGAATTCGTCTTTCGAGTATTGAGGCAACGGAAGTTACTCGCGACTTGCTCGCTGTAATGGCTGAGCATCGTGATCGCATTGCGCCCCACTTGCATGTTTGCTTGCAAAGTGGCAGTGATCGAATTCTCCGCGCGATGCACCGTCGCTGGAACGCGAAACGAATTATCGATCGCTGTCGATTGGTTGCTGAGACTTTGGAAATGCCGGCGTTTACAACGGACGTGATTGTCGGGTTCCCAGGCGAAACGGAAGAGGATTTTGTGCAGACACTTTCCGTTTGCGAGCAAATTGGATTCTCGAAGATTCATATCTTTCCATTCAGTCGTCGTAAAGGCACGCCGGCAGCGGAAATGTCCAACCAAGTTCCCGCCGAGGTCAAGGCGGAGCGTATTTTGCGACTAACGTCGTTTGAAGAAGAGCTTCGCAACGCTTATTTTCAACGCTTGGTTGGTCGTAGACTTTCAGTGCTCGTGGAAGAAATCGTTGAGGGTACAGCCCGTGGCACAAGTTGCCGCTATGCCAATGTGGCGTTCGACGCCCTGGAAACGACTCAAGTCGGCCGGCTTGTTGATGTTCAAACTGAGATGGTTTCCGGCAATGAAATGCTCGGCAGTTGTGTGTTGCCCAGTGAGTTTGTTTCACTTTAGTTTTCAGGTCATTCGTTTCGACTTTTAGGGTGAGAGTCTTAAGAAAACTTTGCGGGCCGCCGGGTGGGAGCAGTGGTCAAGGAATCGTTATTGGGAAATTCAACATGATTGCTATTGTATCGTTCCGGAGGCGTGTGGCGTCCAGTTCTATCCCCATTCGAGGTTTTACATTGATCGAGCTGCTGGTGGTCATTGCGATCATTGGTATTCTGGTTGGTCTTTTGCTTCCGGCAGTACAGTCGGCGCGCGAGTCAGCTCGTAGAACGCAATGCTTGAACAACATGCGGCAACTGGGACTCGCACTTCACGGTTTCAACTCAGCGAGGGATGTGTTTCCTGCATCTGGCTGGACCCAAGCCGGAATTGGTAATCCAGCGGGGAAATTTGTAAGTTGGCGGCCGTTAATTTTGCCTTACATTGAAGCCGCCAATCTGAGTGATTTGTACGACACCAAACTCAATTGGTGGGAGGGTTTCAATCTTTCAAACGCCGCAACCTATGAGGTCGGCACATTTCGTTGCCCCAGCACACCTTCTGCCGGTAGTGTTCTCAATATTATTGCGAAACCACCTCGGCCAGCGTTGACGTTAATATCTCCTCTCGGCCCAACCGATTATGAAGCGATCATGGGTGTGCAACCGAGCGCTATCAATCCGCATCTTGCCGTACCCAAATACAACTCAAACAATCGATATTCGGTATTGCATCGGAACTCACGTGTACGTTCGTCGGATATTCGGGATGGGACATCGATGACGATCATGGTCGTCGAATGCGCCGGACGACCGGACGTCTATCGCAAGCGGACTTTGAATTCATCGCTGAGTAACGACCAGGGCATTGGATGGGCTGATAGCGAAGGACCATTTAGCTTGGATGGATCGAACGCAGATGGTTCGATCGAAGGGGGAGGCCCAGGCAGCCAATGCACGCAGGTGATGAACGCTCGTAATGACAACGAACCCTACTCATTTCACAACGGCGGTGCCCAAATGTTGTATGCCGATGGGCATGTCGATTTCGTGAACGAATCGATCGGCATCCAAGAATTTGCCGCCCTCTGCACCCGCAACGCCGGCGAAGTAGTTACGTCGCAACCTTGAGGTGCGCCATCGATTAAAACCTAATATCTGTTATCGGATCACTTTGAATTGTCGACCCGGTAAATTTTAAATCGTTTGTGAGGATACTTATTTCTTTCGCGATCGGCGCAAAAGAGCACCAACGCGAGGACGAAGAACTGATTGCAATGCTACCCAGTGAGTTTCACGCCTCTTTTCGGCGAACGGGACAGCGTATTATTAAGTGCGCGTACTTTGGTGTTTTCTTGTCTGTGGTTGTTGTTCCAATCGTTGCACCCATGATGGTTATTGTGGTCGATGGGTGATTTTTTCCACCAATTGAAGCGATTTTTTAAGATTATGGTCGAGTTAGCAACTCTCGTATTACCGGTTTAGATTCGGGTGGATTCAAATTGCGTGATCTTGTCCTCGTGTTGTAATGTGAGGGCGATGTCATCTAGGCCCTTGAGCATGCAGTTGCGGCGAAACTCGTCTACGGAAAACGTGGCGCTGAAGCCGAACCCATCGAAGACCCGTTTTTCTTCGAGATCAACAGTCAAATTGTAGCCGGGGCGGGAGTTGACTTGTTGATGAATGTGTTCGATTTCTTGTTCGGTCAACACAACCGGTAACAAACCGTTCTTGAAACTGTTGTTGTAAAAGATGTCGGCAAAAGACTGCGCCAGAACCGCGCGAAAACCATAATCGTAAAGGGCCCAAACGGCGTGTTCGCGACTTGACCCATTACCGAAATTTTGTCGAGCGACGAGAATTGACGCGCCAGCAAATCGCGGGTCGTTCAACTCAAAATCTGGATTGGCCTGACCTGTCGTGTCAAATCGCCAGTCGAAGAATACAAATTGTCCGAAACCGGTACGTTCGATCCGTTTGAGAAACTGTTTGGGGATGATTTGGTCGGTGTCGACGTTCGAACGATCCATTGCGGCGACGAGGCCAGTGTGTTTCGTAAAAGATTGCATCGTAATTTCTGTTGTTGTGGGAATGAAGTCGAGTAGATACCAGTCGTTTAGCTTGCCCTTTAAGGGAGAAACTCACTCGGAAAACCGCCAGTTTCGAATGTCCACGAATTTGCCAGCGATTGCGGCAGCGGCGGCCATCGTTGGCGAGACAAGGTGGGTTCGTCCACCGCGGCCTTGGCGACCTTCGAAGTTTCGATTGCTGGTCGAAGCACAGCGTTGTCCTGCGGAGATTTGATCGGGGTTCATCCCCAGACACATGCTACAGCCCGCCTCGCGCCATTCAAAACCTGCCTCCAGGAAAACTCTATCGAGCCCTTCCTCTTCGGCTTGCTTCTTG
>JAHEAM010000490.1 GCA_024642765.1 Planctomycetaceae bacterium | reverse complement strand
AGGTGACTTGTATGATTCGCAAAATAGACTCGCTGACATGTATCCGGTTTCGAGCCGACCCAGCGCACTGACGCCCCGCTAAAAAATTTTGCGAGGCCAGCGAGCACTGCAATCGATACGGATTTCATACGAACGTTCTTACGATTCAAACAAAAGGCCAGCAGCCACAATCGTTATTGGTATTAACAAACAAAACTCATCCATGCTTCGTGACCGCGACGAGAATAGAATACCAACCTGAAGGCAATTCGTCAGGCATGGTGAAGTAATTTGCCTGAATAAAGGAGGTTTGGCAAACTAGCAAAGTGCCTAATTTTAGCATCCTTGCCGTAATTGGGCTACTTAAAGCGCCCGCTGTATTGCAGTAAGTCGGTTGCAGGCATTGGAGGGGCCTGAATCGGTTGGACACGTTTGACTTGCACACCGGTTTTCGTGGAATAGAGTTTTTCGGCTAGGCGTGTGTAGCCATCGACCATCGCGTTGAGTGAGCTTGTTTTGCAAACCCGAACTCGGCCTCGCAGTCCAAACTCGTCGCCCCGGTTAGTGTCTTGGAGAATAGAGAGCCACGCACTCGCCATCATCTCGACATTCTTAGGAGGCACGAGTAATCCCGTTTCGCCTTCGACGACTAGCTCCGAAACCGATCCTACCCGAGTAGCTACGATTGGTCGACGGCAGGCCATCGCCTCGACAATGGAAACTGGGCTCGCTTCATTGTCCGAAGTGAGTGCAAACAAATCGAGTGCTGATAAAAACCCCGGTGTCTCTGACACATTGCCAACGAAATGAACGTGGTCTGCGATACCTAACTCGTTTGCGTAAGACTCCAGGTCGGGTCGCAGCGGACCATCACCGGCAATCGCGAAATGGCAGTTGGTTTGCGCGGCGAGTGTTCTTCGAGCGGTTTCCAAAAACAGACGATGATTCTTCTCTGGACGAAGGGCAGCGACGATTCCAACGACTGGAGAGTCGTCAGGAATTCCCAGGCGTTCTCGCCATTCACGACGGTGGTTTTCAGAAAAAACGAAACGTTCAGTATCAATACCGTTGGGAATCACAAAAACTCTCGACAACGGGAATTTTTCGAACTCCACTAAAAACTCGCCGTGGCTTTTGGCTACTCCGATAAAACCGTCAGTCAACGGTGTCAAGAATCGATTGAGGCGTCCGACCCCATCGGGCCAACCCGTCGAATGCAGCGCCGACAGGATTACAGGCACATTGGCCAGTCGCGCTCCGATTCGACCCCAAAACATCTTGTCGCCAGCACCAACGGTCACAACGACGTCAATTTTTTCTTTTTGAAACAACGATCGCAATCGCGAGACGACACCAATATCCCATTTACTACGGATCAAATTGCAATGCACAGGAAACGTTGCAGCGATTTCATCGCCCAAGACGTCGCGATCCTTTAAGCAGCATATCTGAGGGCGAATGCGACGGTTATCAAATGATCGCACGAGGTTCACCAGGAGTGTTTCCGCGCCGCCGACCGGCATGCTTGTGATCACAAACATTGCGTTGAGTGGTCGGTCAAGGGATTTCATTGCGGTTTCAATCGGGGATTAGGTCTAGAAGTTGCAATCTGGCGAACGCAACACACGTTGATCGTAGGTCATCCAGTTTTTGACTCGAGCGAGACTAGGGTCACCGTGGAATCGCTTCAAATGAAACGGGTCAGTTCCTGGAAAGTTAAAACCTCCGTAGGCGGAGCAAACGCCCAACAGACCTCGTTCGCGAGCCATTTGAAACACGACAGGATTTAAGTTCGACAATTGCCCAAACGGGAAAGCAAAATAGCGAATCGGTTTTTTGATCAGTTCCGACATCTCATCCATCGAGCCGAATACTTCATCGGCTAGGACCTCAGGATCGGCAACCGTTCCGAGATCAATATGCGTTCGAGTATGACCGCCGATCTCAACGCCAGCGTCGGCCAATTCTCTAATTTGTTCAATGCTATTTGGGCTCAAGGGTGCGTTGCACTCGATGTCGTGCCGGAACGCACTTTGTGACAACACATTGCCCAGGGTTACGAAATAGGTGAATGGAATATTCTGTTCCAGGAGATAGGGCAGAGCCCATTGACAGTTTTCGGCGTAACCGTCGTCGAAAGTGATAGCCACGCTCGGTCTACGATTCTCTCCCGATACCATCCGTGATTGGCATTGTTCAAGCGAAACGATTTCGTAATTCGCTTTCAACCATTCAATCTGCCGGCGAAACGCTTGTGGTGAAATGGTCCACGGATTCAACACGTTTTCACTGATTCGATGATAGAAAAGAATACCAATTGGCAATGTTCCCGTATGCTGCATCCACATGCGCATTGCACAACGACTTGGCAAAGTTGCCAGTCGATAGGTTTCGATAAGGGTCGAGTCGATTGAAAACATTTCTGTGTTTGCAAGCAAGTAATATTTGTATGGTAATTTGGTGTCTTGCGACTGCACGAAGCTCCCGAGCGTAGATTGAATCGCGAGTGGGCTACTTTAACGTTGGTTACCTGAGCCGATTTGCAAGCCATACAAAGGTTTTTGTCAGTAAATGTCTTCAAATTCATTGGGCTATCGGAACAATCGATACGATCGCTATCGTCGAATGGAACTTGGTCGGCCCAATCAAATTCGTAAACCGAATCGCCGCATTTCAAGAGCTAGGCTTAGAAATCAAATGATTCTTAGTGTCAAAGATGGCCTCTTTCCATATTTGAGGCCATACTCACACGACTGACACCAACGGAGGTATTTCGCGACATGCTCAACAAGAAGCAAAATCTCTTTGGCATCGAGATCGATGCGATTCGAATGCCGGACGCAGTCGCGTGTTTGCATGAATGGCTGCAAAGTGATGATCAGGTATGCCGATTTGTCGTGACTCCGAACGTTGACCATGCCGTAATGTTGCAAACGAATCGTGAACTTCGTGCGGCCTATGAGAACGCATCTCTAGTGCTGGCCGATGGGCATCCATTGGTTTGGGCCTCGCGGCTGCTTGGTTGTTCGCTTCCCGAGCGAGTTCCTGGCTCGGACCTTGTGCCGAAATTTTTTGATTCTTGCAGCGACTTGCACAGACCTGTGCGTGTCTTCTTATTAGGAGCAGCTCCTGGCGTTGGAATGCGAGCGGCAGAAAAGATTCACCGACATTGGCGGGGAGTTGAAATCGTTGGGGTCTACAGCCCGCCTGTGGGGTTCGAAAAGGATGCAAACGAAAAC
>JAHEAM010000489.1 GCA_024642765.1 Planctomycetaceae bacterium | reverse complement strand
TGTCTTTGATTATTGGGCGCACGCGGCAAGTTACCTGCCGATCGAGACTTTTCCCTTCAGTCTCATACGCAAATCGACTATGGACACCGGCAACGGTTTTTGGCGAAGAACCGATCCGAAATTGGCCGCCCATGTCCTGGACCGGATAAAACGCGAAGGCCCACTGATGGCCAAAGATTTCGAAAAAGAAAATTCCGGACCACAACAACAATGGATGATTCCGGAAATCAATCAAGTCATACGGCAACTTTTCATGACGGGCCAACTCATGGCTGCCGGCCGCAACGGAATTCAAAAAAAGTACGACTTGCCATCCCGCGTCTTACCCAGGTCGATCAGTCGCAAGACTCCATCGATGCGCAACTATGCAGAACATATTGTGCAACGCGACCTGCGCGCCCATGGCCTCATCAAACTTTCCGAGATTGGTTATCTCTTGAGAATTCCAAAAACAGACCTCCTGGTTGTGATCGATAAAATGAAACGCGCTGGCCAAGTCACTGAAGTTGAAATTCGGGGACTGAAAGATACCTACATTGCCAGCTCAAATGTTCTCGATGAATATTCGCAATCGTCGAAAAAGAAGTTTCACATTCTGTCGCCATTCGACAACTTGATCATTCAACGCAAGCGCACCGCGGAACTTTTTGGATTCGATTATACTGTTGAGTGCTATGTCCCCGCTGCCAAGCGAAAGTTTGGTTACTTTGGCTTGCCATTACTTTATGGCCATCAGTTCGTCGGACTCCTCGATGCCAAGGCAGACCGCAAGTCCAGCGTTTTTCAAATTCGAAAACTGCAATGGTTCACGAAAAAAAAGGCCGACCTTCAACGCGCGTTCGACAACCGCCTTCAACTATTCGCTAATTTCTGCGGTTGCACCAAAATTGCCTCTTAAAGTTCGCGGGTGCCTTTTTTTGACGAATTGACCAAACGATTTCGGTTTTGATCGCGAAATGTCAAATTGGATTCGTCGTGATCTTTACGCCCTTGATTCGGCCATCGATGCGGAGGATGATTGATGTCAACATCAATTCACTTGAGGCCTCAGAAATGAATCGTTCGATTTTTCGCACATGTCAGATTGCTGTTCTAGTTCTTTTGCTCGGTTGTATTCCTCCGGACACAAACGACGCCGGCCCTGTTAGCGAAAAAAGGCACGAAGCGAACGAGCCCGTTGCCAATTCGGAAAAAGACAATCCCGAATTGAGCAAGACGGGAATTTTTGGCAAAACAACTCAAGACATTGGCGAGTTCGATCCCAATGCCGGTGAGAAGGTCAGCGACTCACAGATTGATCCTGATCGCATAGGTGTACCGGTGATCGGCGCAATCGCAGCCTACGGCCCCTTAATGGAACAGGTTTCCAAACTTGGGGTGACTTATGCAATTCGGATGTTTGAAGCGAGCGAGGGCCGCTATCCGAAAAACCATGACGAATTCATGGAACGAATCATCAAAGCCAACCAAATTCAATTGCCCGTCTTGCCCGCTGGAGCGCAATACCAATACGACGTCGAAAATCATGAATTGAAAATCATCGAAGCCAAAAAAGAAAAAAATTAAACAGCGGCTGCCCTCATTCCGAATTGCATGTCGTCACGAATAAAAAAACAACAAGGACACTTTATGTCGCGTTTCATTCTTACTTGCGTTTTTCTTAGTAGCTGTTTGATTACGGTAGCGCAGGCGCAACAGCCGCCAACGCGCAATGAAATCTTGCGTGGCGCCTATGGCCCGCATCGCGCGAACAACGATTTGCTGTACTACCACCTCGATATCCGCGTCGATCCCGAAACCAAAACCGTTGCAGGCAAAAACGAAATTCGTTTTCGCATGTTGCAGGAAGGCCATCGCATTCAGATCGACCTTTATGATCATTTCGTGATTGACAAAATCCTGTGGGAAGGCAATGAACTCAAATACGAACGCGAACTCAACGCTGTATTCATTGACTTTCCTGATACGCTTGAGCGGGATTCAGAACAGACTATTGAATTCTATTATTCCGGCAAACCAAAATCACAAGGTCGTTTTGGCGGCATCGCATTCAAGAAAGACCCCGCCGGTCGGCCTTGGATCAACACCGCCTGCGAGGGCGAAGGCTCCAGTATCTGGTGGCCCAGCAAAGACCAATGGCGAGACGAAGTCGAATCGATGGATATTAGCGTCGCCGTTCCTAATGAACTGATGGACGTCTCAAACGGCCGCTTCGTATCCAAAGAAGACTTGGGCGACGGTTACACACGCTGGAACTACCACGTGAGCTACCCGATCAACTCCTACAACGTCTCGATCAACGTCGGCAAGTACGAACACTTTTCCGATCAACTCGACGAATTGACGATGGACTATTATTGTCTCCCCGAAGACCTCGATCGCGCCAATTCCCAGTTCGCCCAAGCAAAACCCATGATGGAGGCCTTCTATCATTATTTCGGCGAGTACCCATTCGTGCGCGACGGTTACAAACTGATTCAAGTTCCTTACACAGGCATGGAACATCAATCCGCGGTGACTTATGGCAACGGATTCCAAAACGGGTACGGTGGTCGAGATTGGACTGGCGTTGGAGTCAGCCCGAAATTCGATTTCATCATCATTCACGAGAGCGGCCATGAGTGGTTTGGCAACGCCGTGTCGGCAGCCGACGTGTCCGACATGTGGATTCAAGAGGGGTGGACAACCTATCTCGAATGCATGTATGTCGAACAACTTTTCGGCTATGACGACGCGCTCAAATACACCAACGGGTACAAAGACAAAGTTGGAAATCGCTCGCCGATCATCACCGAACGCGGCTTGCATAAGACGCCATCCCAAGACATGTATTTCAAAGGCTGTTTGTTCCTGCATACCTTGCGGAGCATCTTGAATGATGACGAAAAATGGTGGGCTCTGATCCGCGAGACTTACGACACGTTCAAGTACAAGAACATTATGACCGAGGACTTGGTTGAACTCTTCAACAAACGATTCGGCGAGGATCTGACTCCTATATTTGACCAATACTTGAGGCACACCAACATTCCAAAATTGGAACTGAGATTTGACGCCGCAAAAAAAACGGTCGACTACCGCTGGCAAGTCGACGAGCCGAAGTTCGCGATGCCTATCCGAATAGGTAGTCCAACCGCTTGGCAAACCATACGCCCAACCACCGAATGGCAATCAATGGACCTGGACCAGGCCCCTGAAGAACTTAAGGTCGCAACCGATCTGTAC
>JAHEAM010000488.1 GCA_024642765.1 Planctomycetaceae bacterium | reverse complement strand
ACGTTCGATCACAGTTTGGCTTGGGAGATGCGAGCGGCGGGACAGATCACTTCCGAAGAAGAACTTGCAAAGATTCCAAAGAACGTTATCACGCGTTCCCTCGGCCCGTATTCTGAAATCAAAGTCGATGTCGAAGGGCCTTTTGCAGTCGAGCTCGGCGATGTTTTTTTGTTGTGTAGTGATGGCTTGACGGGTCAAGTTACCGACGAAGAAATAGGCGTTATCCTTTCGACTCTAGAAGCATCTGCTGCCGCACAACTACTGGTGGACATCGCCAATTTGAGAGGCGGCCCAGACAACATAACCGTAATCATCGCTAAGGCGATTGATCTGCAAATCGTAAGTATTGGCAATAGCGGCGGTCGTCGTGGGTCGACAAAAGTTGTCAGGAGACGTGGCAGTCACGTATTCTCGTGGTTTGCGTTTCTGATTTCGCTAGTGCTTGCTGGAGTCTTCTTTTGGGTTACTGGATCTATTCAGGGTGCCATTATTCCTTTAGCCGTCGCAGCCGTTTCCTTGATTTGGATTTTGGTGCAATTGGTACAACGCCTCAATGACAACGGGCAAATGCCCAGCCTTCAACGCCATGGCAAAGGCCCCTACGTGTCCAGAGACTGCCGAAATTCCGGCTGGCAATTTGTGCACTCGATGAAGGCCATGATTTCTCAAATCCGTGTTGCGGGCAATTCGGGTGGATTGAAAATGGATGTCGAGAGACTTACCAAAATGCTCAACGAAGCAGAAGAAAGTGATAGCAAAAAAGATCTGAAGGGAGCCATTCGAGGCTATGGATCGGTCATCAGTTTCTTGATGGAACAACTTCGCAATCACGGGAAAGACTTTGGACTTGAGTCCTAAGTCCCGACTTTCTAATCTGGCGGAATCGAATTCCCAAAGTTTTTCGCATCCGAGCTGCGATAGCGACCTAAAAGTCTCGGCTGACTGATTATCATTGCAAGGAATGCATGACCCGAATCACACGATATGTCGTTGCCGAGATCCTGAAGACTTTTCTGTTGACATTGTCGGCAATGACAATGTTCATCGTGCTGGTGTTTCTTGTCCAAGAGGCCCTGCGCGAAAAGTTAACGCTGACGGCAATCGTTCGTTTGATTCCCTACACCCTTCCAACTGCACTTTGCTTTGCCATTCCCGCAACAATGTTGTTTACGGTTTGCGTCGTGTACGGTCGAATGAGCGCCAACAATGAAGTGGTTACAATTAAGTCCTCAGGGCTGTCGCCAATGGTTTTGATTGTGCCCGGATTGGTGATTGCTTTTTTGTTGAGCCTGACAACTGTTTTCCTAAATGACGTTTCCGTGAGTTGGGGCCGGAAGGGAATATACCGCGTAGTCCTGGAATCTTCTTCGCAAACCATTTACACCATGTTGCGAGCCCAAGGCCAGTTTGCGAAGGGGCAAATCTTTATCAATGTCGACGATGTCGATGGCGACCTGCTTGTAAATCCGTTTATTTCGCGGACCAACGAAAATGGCAAGGATACATTTCAGATTCGCGCGGTTTCGGCCCGGATCATCGTTGACGTGCCAAACGAACAACTTATTCTGTCATTGAATCAAGCTCAAATTTTCCAAGGTGACTCGTTTGTCAGCCACCTTGATCAAAAAGACATTCCAATCCCTCTGGGTGATGTCACCAAGCGAAATGACACCAGTACCAGCCCATGGAATTTGCCCCTCCGAGAAATGCAAGAAGCATCGAGGGCCCAAGAAAAAAAGCTCCGGCAATTGCGACAGGTCGTTGCCACTCGCTTGGTGGCACAAGAGCTGGGTGGTGATATGGTCGGCATCACGCACCCGAAATGGGGTTCTGATTTGTACTTATTGAAGGAGGCTGGGTTTGATGCTTTCAAGCTCAACGCGGAACCGTGGCGACGCTGGGCTAACGGCTTCAGCTGTCTCTGTTTCGTGATCTTAGGTGCACCGCTCTCGATCTTATTTCGTCGATTTGATTTTTGGACCAATTTCGCTTTTTGCTTTCTGCCGATTCTGTTTTTGTATTACCCACTTTTAATGTACGGTGTTGGGGAGGCGAAGTCAGGCTCGATGCCCCCATTCTCCGTTTGGCTTGGAAACGCAGTCATTTTCTTGATCGGTATGGCATTATGTCGCCGAGTCTCGATCGCTTGAGCGGCCTGCTGGCGTTTGATTGTTAAGATTTTACGATTGCAACAAGTACAACTTCCAGATCTTGAAATTATTTCGCCCTGATAGCATTTGGGCCTATTCACACATGGGCAACGATTCTATTTTTCTTTTGCGAACTTCGGGCGAGCAACCTACGTAGTTGTAGCCTGGGAATTGTTAATGAGCCAGCTGCCATTGAGAGCCGACTGGATCTTGTTTCGTTCCACTGGTTTGCCGCACTCCATGAGGGAGTTCGTTTCGACTCGCCCAGCCTTTGGCAGGATGTTTGCTCGGTGCGAATTTTACATTCATGGGGGACCGCCTAATGATCCACAAAACCATCGTTGTGCTTGCCTGCTGTGCCATTCAGGTGTCAATTTGCATTTGCGTTTTCGGCCAATCACAAGCGGCAAAATTTGACGTGCCTGCTATGCTTGAGGCGTTTCCTATCGTCAATGAGTGTATTTTGGAAGCGGACGACCCGTACGAAACGCTGATCGAAGTTGTGGTGCCTGTCAGTTGCTGGGTTGAACCGTCCTATCGTGAAGCACTCAACGAGTTTCGTTTCGACGTAGCTTGGAACGGAAACCATTATCCTGTGGTCGACTATTCACCACGAACTCTGATGCAATCGCCGATCAACGGCTTGATTGCAGTCGAAAACCGAAACGATCACTCGACCAAGGTAGGCGGTAACACCTCAGTACCGACGCCGCAAGTGACTGTGAGCGCGAACGCCGAAACTACCGCCGCTACTGGCACAACGAAGCGATTCGAAGAAATCCCGCAGCAAGAATTGCTGGTTGCAAGCGGATCTGTCAATCGCGGAACTGGCGCGTTTTTTCGATTTCATGCCTCGAAACAATTTTCGTTGGAGGGCGGCCGAGAAATTCGGATCATCTACCGTGTACCTCGCACTTGGCGCAGCGGCTTGGTCAAGGTCGACTGCAAGGCTCATGGCGTGATCAAACGTTTTGCATCTGTCGAAGAAATAGACAATCGAGTTAGCTTCACTGTTCCAATCTACATCAAAGGCGATCACGAAGCGCGGCAATTAGCCGTGAACTATGTGCAACGCGAGCAATC
>JAHEAM010000487.1 GCA_024642765.1 Planctomycetaceae bacterium | reverse complement strand
CGAATCGTTCATGGCAGTAAATGTTAAACTAGGTCGATAATTAAAGTTTTACGGCACGGTTTGGCAACAGTCTGTAACGATTATTTACGATATCCGACCCTTTAAACGGGGCTAAAGCTTCTTTTGCCGCACACCCGATAGAGAGTAATGGCTGTGGGTCTCCGGACAAGAGGATTAATTCTCTCGATTCGGACAGCCAAATTTAGAAGGGTTCCTGTAGCGGCGAGCGGGAACCCTTCGTTTTTTTTGCGCTGACCTGAATTACCATCACTCCACTTCAAACATTCTAATGGCGTTCCAGATTTATCCTAGGCGCCTTGGGTCTCGGATTGTTGCCGATTCGTTGGTATCCATGGCGCCAATTCGAAGCGAACGACCTGATTGGCTTTGTATTGCAGGCTCATTGCGTGGCAGGTTATTCGTAGCCAGCGTATTCGAAGGCGTTCTGGAAGTGTTGCAATGAAAAAGCCTGAGAATTTTTGAAATCGATTGCGATTAGATCGAATCGCTTTTTTGCGTTTTCCAATTTTCGATGCCGCACGTACTCTGCTGCTGTCAGAGAAATACGTTTTTCTTTTTCGTCGTCGACGGCTTCGGATGCGAGTCCAGCAGACGTCGAGGAACGAGTCTTGACCTCAACAAAAACAACGGTCTGCCGATCCACCGCAATAATGTCTATTTCGCCATGACGGCTGCGTTGATTTCGTCCGACTATGAAGTAGCCTAGTCGTAATAAATGCCGTTCTGCGATTCTTTCCCCGTATTGACCCAAATTGGAGTTGGGTTTTAGACGATCCCAAACCTTGCACAAGGGTTTCGAGAGCCAGAATTTGAAGAATATGCTACGAAACCACTGCAAATAGATCACTGTCCGCCGTTTGACTCAGTTGGCGTTTCCGTTGGGACTTCCGTTTCAGCTTTTGGCGTCGATTCAGCTTTTGGCTCGTCGCCTGTACTGGTTGGTTTTTGGTCGCCTTCACCGTCTTTCGTTGCTGGAGGTGTGCTCTCGGGAGTCTTCATTGGGACCTCCAATGTGTTACCACTTTCCCCAGCCCCGAGTCCGGACTCTGGGAATGAAATATCATCTGGATTTTCGCCAAGGCCAGAAGCTGGTGCAACACCAGTCGTTTTGAATTGCTCCCAAACCTCTCGGATTTCTGGATTGGCAAGTCGGTCGAGGGCTCGATTCGCTTGATTTGCAAAAGGACTATCAGATACGGATTCGACAAGTTTCATGTAGTGGTCTTTCGCTGCGTCGAATTCGCCAAGTGACTCGCATGCGTAAGCCAATCCGAAAAGAGACCTTTGCAACAGCATGGGGGATTTTTTGGCTTTTGAGTCGTTGATCTTTTGATAAAGATTTCGCGCATTGCCAAAATTCTTGAGGGCCGCATTTCGGTCGGTCACAAGTTTCGCGAGGCCCTGAGACATTTGGGCGTCGCCTGCCAATTGCATAGCCCAAACACCCGCAACACTATCGGGTTCGATTTCCGCAATATTGTTCAAACTTTCTGTGCTGCTTGTTCGCCACAAATTTGTTGTTGCGAGGTAAAGGCTTTGCCACTGCTGAGCGTAGGTGTTGCTTTGCATATTGCGAACGAACAAGAATCCGAAGATAGCAACCAACAACGCCATCAACCCAAGTCCGATGGTTTTCAAATGCGGCTTCAGTTTTCCGAATTTTTTATCGGCCCATTCCAAGATTTCGTTTTTTTCCAACTCTTCTGTGTGGTGATTCATTTTTATTCAAATTGTAAGGAATTGGGCCAACGCGAAAGCCAAATCGTTGACCCTTCGCGGAACAGTGCGCAACTTGCGTTTCGATTCGTCAGTATAAAAGGCATGTTTTCTAGCGGTCAATAGCGACCCCTTCATCTAGGCCACTTTCCCGGTACGATTGGACAAATTCCTGGCTAGTATGTCTCGGGCAGCCCTAGGCCAAAAAGCATGGGTAAAGCCCCAGAGTCAAATCCGTCGTTTTTGTGGCGTTCAAATCAAATGTCTGGTCTCAATTCGTCACAACGGACTGCGGTGAACCATCGTTCGGGTCCACTTTTAGTGCTGGCAGGCGCTGGAACTGGGAAAACTCGCGTTATTACCTACCGGATTGCCAATCTAATCAAATTGGGAGTCGCCCCTGACAGAATTCTCGGCGTGACATTCACGAATAAAGCTGCAAATGAGATGCAGGAGCGACTCGCAAAGCTTTTGGGAAAAAAGAAAAAAGTCCGGCCACAAATTTCGACATTTCATTCACTTTGTGTCCGAATATTGCGTCGCCATATTCAGCAGTTGGGCTACCCGCAAAAATTTGTGATCTATTCTGGCGGGGATCAAGAGGGGCTGGCGCGGTCAGTGCTTAGAGAAATTCAAGTCTCAGATGCTGTCATTGCGCCCAACCAATTGGTGTGGGCAATCAGCAACTTCAAAAACAAAGGCCTCAGCCCCGATGCAGCTCAAGGGGCTGCCGATACCGATAAATCGATGGTCGCGGCGATTGCTTATCGCCGCTATCAATCGGCGCTGAAACGATTGGGTGCCGTCGATTTTGACGACTTGTTATTGTTGACCGTAAAACTGTTCCACAAATTTCCAGAGGTACGCACAGAGGAGGCCAAACGTTTTGATCACGTCCTGATCGATGAATATCAAGATACGAATCAAACCCAATACGACATCGTGCGATCGCTGGCGGGCGGCCATCAAAATCTGTGTGTCGTTGGCGATGACGACCAATCGATCTATGGTTGGAGAGGAGCTCAAGTCGAGCATATATTGAACTTCAAACACGACTGGTCGGGCGCTCAAACCGTTCGATTGGTCGATAATTATCGTTCATCGCAAGCGATTTTGGATGTTGCCAATCGGTTGATCGAACACAACACCGTTCGCCATGGCAAGGTTCTCAAGGCCGCTCGTTCTGGCGGACTTGCACCAGCATTCGTTCAGTTCGCAGACGAAAACAAAGAAGCCGAAGGCGTGTGCCTCTCGATCGCTCAGAAGATTAGAAACCAACATCGACAACCCCGCGATTTCGCAATCTTGTTTCGTACGAACGAACAAACCAGAGTCTTTGAAACCGAATTGCGCAAGGCCAATTTGCCTTATGTTCTGATCGGAGGGCAGTCCTTCTTCGACAAGAAAGAGGTACAAGACATTACGTGCTATCTGAGGCTATTGAATGATTCGCCAGACGATACGTCTGTTCTCCGAATTATCAACCGACCGGCCCGTG
>JAHEAM010000062.1:10996-12166 GCA_024642765.1 Planctomycetaceae bacterium | reverse complement strand
GCGTCATTCAACGTCATGAGTGCCTGCAATGGCGTATTAGAGGGTAGCCGGCGGACCGCACAAAACTCACGTGAGGGCGCATCAAAAGTTGCCACAACTGGGTAGGGAATCGAACGTTTCGTGTACGTGTAGATCGAACGTCGATACCGCTCGGAATCGCCAACTGCAGGCGAAACCCACTTGTCGCCGCCATCAAACGGACGCCAAACGCCGTCTGGAAGCGGTGGGAAAACAGGCGGGCCAAACTGTTTCAGACTCAGCAACCCAGAAACCGCAAGGGCTTGATCGCGAATCGTCTCGGCTGGCAAACGAACGCGCGGTCCGCGACTGATCAAGCGGTTGCGTGGGTCCTGTTCCAATTTGGCCGCTGACATATTTGTGCTCTGTCGGTAGGACGACGACATGACTATCTCGCCAATCAGAGTCTTCAAGCTCCACTTCATTTCAGTCTGAAATCGAGCGGCCAAATCGTCTAACAATGCCTGATTGCTTGGCGCGGTGCCGGAGGAACCAAAGTCCTCCTGTGTTTCGACGATTCCAATCCCAAACACTTCACCCCAAATTCGATTGACAATAACACGTGCGGTCAGCGGATTTTGACCACTTGCGATCCAACGTGCGAGCTCTAGTCGCGTTTGCTTCCTTTCCGCTACAGAGACCTGAGAACGAGCCAAGAAGTCCGGCAACTTGGCCGCGACCCGATCACCTTTCGCCAGGTAATTCCCTCGTTCAAAAACATGTGTCGGACGAGCGAAGACCTCAATGCGTTCTGCCATCATCGGGATATTGATTGATTTGATGGCGGAACGTTTAGCAGCAAGTTCTTTAAGTTTCGCAGCGCGATCGATAGTCTTCTCATTCGCATACCAATCGGTAAGTTGCGAACTTTCGCTAACGTCCATTCGAAAGCGGTGTACAACCAGTGGAAACGTGCCGAGAGCCTGCACTCCGAACCGCAATGAAACGTCTAGCCGTTCGCCCGCAAGAATCTCAGCAGGAGCCTCTAAAACAAACGCCGCCGATCTCGGATAATTAATACGCGAATAGGCAGCAAATCCCCAAGGACTGTTTTCATTGAGGCTCTCTTGAGGATCAACGAGTGGATTGGGCTCGTCCGCCATCACGGCTTGAAATTTCAATTCGCGACTAGTGCCGTCCGCTGCCACAAGT
>JAHEAM010000062.1:0-10986 GCA_024642765.1 Planctomycetaceae bacterium | reverse complement strand
AGTTTGGCTGTGACATGCGACAACACGAATCCCCATTCCGAATCCTTTAGCGCTTGAACCCTATCTACGGGCATGCCGATAAAACGTATTGCGGTCAAGCAATTGAGGCCTTCCGGCAACTCCGCATCGATCTCAAACGTCGTGTCGCGGGCAACGGTTCCGTGCGTTGCAAATTCCAATAACGGTTCTGTTTCGACAGTTGTGGCAATCGTTTGGTTGTTCGTTTTGATATTCGCGGCAGGCAATGGTCTCCACTTCGATTCGTCGGACACGATCAAACTCGACGACTTCCATTGAGCTTCCGTCAACGCTTGAATCTGCCGATCGAGTTCGATGGCGCTATCGAATTCTGTTTCATCGAGCGGGACCGCCAAGTTCGGAGCGTCGTCGCTCAAGTCGCAATCAACAGTGTTGTTAAAGAACGCCATGAATTGATAGTATTCCTCATGTCTGATGGGCTCGTAGGGATGCGAGTGGCATTGCGTACACCCAAACGAGAGTCCCTGCCAAACTTGCCAAGTCGTGTTGACGCGATCGATAACGGCTTCAACGCGAAACATTTCGTCGTCCGTGCCGCCTTCTTCGTTCGATTGTGTCAAGCGATGACAAGCAGTTGCCAACAAATCGTCCATTGCAGGCTCAGCAAGCAGGTCGCCCGCCAATTGGCGAATTGTGAATTGGTCATACGGCATATCGTCGTTGAACGCGCGAATCACCCAATCGCGATATTTCCAAACGGACCGACGTCCGTCGATTCCGAGTCCATGCGAATCGGCATAGCGAACGGCATCGAGCCAAACACTTCCCCAACGTTCACCAAAGGCAGGAGAATTCAATAACGTCTCGACTTTTTCGGCATAAGCCGTTTCTCCCTGCGACTCCACGGCCTTCATGAACAATTGCGTTTGTGCGCGCGTCGGCGCCAATCCAATGACATCCAACGAAACCTTGCGGAGCCAGCGTTCGGGCTGCGTATCTGGGTTCGGCTCGAGGCCGTTTTCTTGCAATTTCGCCAACACAAACTTATCGATTTTATTCCGAGGCCAGTCGGATTCGTTCAATCGTTTGGGATCGCTAGTCTGCGGTGGCTCGTAGGCCCAGTGCTTTCGCCATTTGGCTCCTTGGGAAATCCAGTCGCTTAGATATCTTTTTTCCACAGCGTTTAATCCGCGACCATGCTCAAGCGGAGGCATTCGCTCGTCATCATCGTCCGCAAGCACACGCTCCATCAACAATGAGTTATCGGGATCTCCCGGCTCGATCACGGACATAGCCTGATCTTCATATACAAAACTCAAGTCAGAGGCCTGTTTCACGCCTCCATGACAAGCCACGCAATGCTGATTCAGGATGGGTCGAATATGTTGGTTAAAATCAACCTCTTGACCACACCCAATGGAGGCCACGAAGGAGGCAAGCCAACAAGTCAAAAAGAAAAGGTGACGCATGTTTCTATTGAGTCGCAAGTAACTTCTCAGGCAAAAAGCCGCAATTTAATCAAGACTGTACTCCTCAATCGTACTCGAAATCGTGGTGCAATGCTCTAGTCAAGTTTGTGACTGCGTCTGTTGGACACTTTCGGGCACGTTGGCTTTCGCTCAGTGTCTCGTTACATTGGATGGAAATATCAAAACTCTGTCATTTTTCCGAAGCAAAATGGATCATGAACTTCTATGGAACCGAGAGGCTTGTCAGCAAGCGCTCGCATGTTGGTTCCTCGTTGGCGCAACGGCTAGCGGCAAAACGGTCGTTAGTCTCGAACTTGCTAAACGCCTAAACGCCGAAATCATTTCGCTCGATTCGATGTCGATCTATCGACACATGGATATTGGCACTGCCAAGCCTACAAGAGAGCAGCAGTCGCTCATTCCACACCACTTGATTGATATTATAGATCCAAACGAGACCTATAGTGTTTCTCGCTATCGAAATGCCGCTCTCGAGTCGATCAAGGAGATCCGCTCGCGTGGCAAAGAAGTGTTGTTTGTTGGCGGCTCGGCACTTTATCTTAAAACGCTTTTGCGCGGCATGTTCGAGGGGCCGACAGCTGACTGGAAATTTCGCGAGAGTGTCGAACTTGAGGCAGATCAGGCTGGCGATCAGGCCTTGCACGATCGCCTCCGGAGCTTCGATCCGATCAGTGCCCACAAATTACACGTCAACGATCGGCGCCGAATTGTGCGAGCGCTCGAGGTTCTTCACCTAACGGGACAGCCGATCAGTCATTGGCAAATGCAATTCGATCATGCACATCAGGCTAACGAATGCCGCGTGTTTGTGCTGCGGCATGCTCGACCCGTATTGCATGAGCGAATTGAACAACGGGTCCAAAGAATGTACTTCGATGGTCTGGTGGAAGAACTGCAAACACTGCTGGCAAGTTACGGCCACCTTTCCCGAACGGCTAGCCAAGCGGTCGGTTATTGTGAAGTTATAGAATTCCTCAGCGGCAAACGCTCGTTGCCCGAGGCGCAAGAACAAACCTTGATTCGCACAAGGCGTTTTGCACGGCACCAAGAGACATGGTTTCGCGGACTCTCAGAAAGTGAGTTCGTTGAGGTCCTAGGGGAAACTGATCCGGAAGTTCTTGCCGAAAACATACTCGAGCGAGGTCGAACTCGCCCTTCAACACGCCTATTCGAAAACCCAAAAACGTGAGATATTATTGCCGGCAGAGGTGGTTTTGAGCATCGAACAATTGACCGTTCGTTCGAACTTGGTTGACAGCACGAGCGAGGCGCTCGCGTTACATTTTTTTGTTTTTGCAAAGGAAATCTGGCTTTGTTGCGCACCCATACTTGTGGACAGTTAACGTCGAAAAACGTTGGAGAAAAAGTGACCCTGTGCGGCTGGGTGGAACGCGTTCGCGACATGGGGCAAAGTCAATTCATTGTTTTGCGCGACCGCTACGGAAAATCGCAACTTGTGATGCCCCCAGATGCATCCGAAGAATTGCGACAAGTCATTGGCAGCCTCAAACAAGAATTCGTGATCTCAGCGTCTGGAACCGTCGACCTACGCCCGACCGGCCAAGCAAATTCGAATATGTCGACTGGCGAAATTGAAATCAACCTTTCGCAAGTAACCATACTAAACGAATGCAAAACGCCGCCGTTTCTGCCGTCATCACCCGATGTGCCGAGCGAAGAAGCCCGTTTGGAATTTCGTTTCCTCGATCTACGCCGCGAAACGATGCAAAAGGCTATTATCTTACGCGGCTTGATGACCAAGAAAATTCGCGACTACTTTGCTGATAACGATTTTATCGACATCGAAACGCCGATCCTCGGACGCAGCACGCCAGAGGGAGCACGCGACTATTTGGTACCGAGCCGCGTTCATCCGGGGCAGTTTTATGCGCTGCCTCAGTCGCCTCAAATTTACAAACAACTCATGATGATTGCTGGTTACGATCGTTATGTGCAAGTCGCTCGCTGCTTTCGCGATGAAGACTTGCGTGCTGATCGCCAACCGGAGTTCACCCAACTCGACATGGAGATGTCCTTCGTTGAGGAAGACGACATCATGGGGATCATCGACGGCCTGATGAAGAAGTTGGCCAAGGAGATCCTGAAAATCGACTTGAAGCTGCCGCTGCCTCGTTTGAGTTATGACGAAGCGATGCGGCGATTCGGCCACGACGCCCCGGACTTGCGCTATGGCCTTGAGATCATTGACTGCACGGATTGGGCGCGCTACGTTGACTTTCGAGTATTCCGAGCTGCAGCGGAGGCAGGTAATTTCGTACGTGCACTCAATGTCAAAGGTGCCTCCGAGTCCTTTTCTCGAAAACGTATCGACGAACTGACCACGTTTGTTCAAGGCGACTATGGCGCGAAGGGACTCGCCTGGATGCGATTCGACGCAAATGGTTGGGGCGGACCGATCGCAAAGAATTTCAACGAATCGCAACTTGCGGAACTAACCAAAATTGCCGATGTTGAATCGGGTGACGTATTGCTGTTCATTGCGGACGGTTGGGATGCATCCTGCCGAGCCCTGCATGGCCTGCGGCGTAGACTGGGCGCGGACTTGAAATTGTATGATCCGAACGCAATGAATTTTTCCTGGGTTGTACGATTTCCGATGTTTGCCCGCGACGAAGAAGAAAATCGTTGGGCAGCCATGCACCATCCGTTTACCGCGCCGCTCACCGAAGACTTACCAAATTTAGAAAGTGCTCCAGGGGCGGTACGCGCGAAGGCCTATGACTTGGTCATTAACGGCTTTGAAGCAGGCGGAGGAACGATTCGAATTCACGACAACGAAACCCAACAGAAAGTGTTTGGATTGTTGGGCATGAGCCCTGAAGAGGCAGAGCATCGCTTCGGGTTCTTGCTGCAAGCCCTACGTTACGGCGCACCACCTCACGGAGGGATCGCGTTGGGGATCGATCGCCTAGTGATGTTGTTTGCAGGACTAGATAATATTCGCGACTGCGTGACGTTCCCCAAAACGACACGAGCCCAAGACCTCATGACCGACGCACCAAACCGAGTCGACGAGAAACAACTTAAAGAACTGGGAATCGCCATCCGTGAAAGACAATCCTAGTTTTTACCTACGCTGATTGGAGACAGTCAGCACGAAGAGCACGAAGATGGAACTTGAGATACTATTGGACCGGAAACCTTACGGAAGTCAGACTGCCGAGACGCTGGCGCTCATAAAATATCGATCCTATCGATTTTGCGTCTAAAGCTATTTCGAATAGCTCGATTATTCAACCCTTCTAGACGTCCCTTCATTCTATTGGCAGCGATGCCGAAGAAACGAAGAGGCTCTGTTCTGCAACGCTGGCATGGATGCGTTCGTTTACGGCCGAGCAATCGTGCGTTATTCAATGTCGTATTTCGCTCCTGCGAAATCACGCTCACAACATGGCTGTCAGTGGCGTGAAATGGCGATTTGGAAACGCAATTTTTATTCACTCGCTTGAGAAAAGCCGGGTTCGTTCCATGTCCACCAACCGCAAAGTCCCCACCGATATCTTCGTTGTCGTGCTATTGGCGGCCGTGGTTTTTCTGATCATTGCGCTAGCCACCTATGACGCTGCTGACAATAGCGCGTTGTTTCCCAGTTGGTTGCTTGCTCTTTACCAGCCCGACCAATTGGTATACCCAGGCCACACAGCCGTTACGAATGCTTGTGGAAAACTGGGAGCTTGGTCAGCGGATCTGCTGTTTCATGCGCTAGGGATTGGTGCCTATTATTTGATCGTGGGCCTAGTCACACTACAAATATCATTGTTTCGAACCCAAAAGTTCCAACAACCGTGGCTAAAGACACTCGGTTGGGGCCTGAGTTTACTTGGCCTCACAACGTTGGCGACCTTCTTAATCCCGAATTCAGTGATTTCTTCTCCACTCGGCTCAGGCGGCTACATGGGAGCGCTCTGCCACCATTGGCTAAGTCAACATGTTGCAACATTCGGCGGATTGTTGATTGCCGTTTGCATGACATTGATTGGAATGATGATGTGGACCGAATACCTAGTCTTCCGCGCAGGTAGAATGATGTTCTCGCCAGCGGTGGTTGCAGCCTCGCGATTGATGCCATTCGGACTGCTCTATGGATTTCTCAAGTGGTTCAACGGCGCCCCCAAATTAGCATCCGACGCCGAAGCCACACCGGATTTCACTTCGGGTAGCGATTTGCCACGCACAATTCGGGTCAAAGGCAGCGATGGTGCGGCAGCAGAAATCAGCTACGGAATTCGCGGTTCAGCAGCTCCAGCAAAGACGGCGTCACAACCTGCTTCTGAAGACGAACCCGCGACGATTCCAATCAAAAAACGCGCGTCGGTGGAAGAAAATACGGCTGAAGAAGGAGACGAATTCGAAGACGAACACGATGACCTGGCTGCCGAAGACCAGTCGGCCGAATCCGATGTTGTTGACGATGGTTCCGTTCATGCGAAACCACATTTCACGCTCCACACCGATCGTATTCCCGCGAAACCAAAATCAGAACGCGAGGTCGTTATGGCCGCGCTCAACCAGGCGGCAGATGCCGAAAGCGGTACGGATTACGCGTTACCTGACATCAACCTATTGAAAAACGGAACGACAGTTTCATTTGACGATCAAAAGCAAGAAGCCTTGCAGAAGGCCGAGATCCTCGAAAAAACTTGCAAGGAGTTCGGTTACAACGTTCGTGTTGTTGAAATCGAAACAGGCCCTGTGATTTCTCAGTACGAGATTCAACTTGAGGCCGGCTTGCGATTGCAGAAGATCACGGCGCTTGCGGATGACTTGGCCATCGCTCTTCGAGTGCCGAGCGTACGTATCGTTGCACCGATCCCCGGCAAGAATACCGTCGGTGTCGAGGTTCCGAACGAAGCACGCGAGCTTGTGCGTCTCCGCGAGGTGATCGAACAGAGCGAAGAAAAAACTCGCAAGATGAAAATCCCCTTGTTCCTTGGGAAGGACGCTGTGGGTGCCCCTATGGTCGTGGATCTTGCTTCGCTGCCTCACTTGCTGATCGCCGGTCGAACAGGCACTGGTAAAAGCGTGTGCTTGAACGCGATTATCACTTCGATGCTAATGACTCGACGGCCCGACGAAGTTCGAATGTTGATGATCGACCCGAAAATGGTCGAACTAAGCGGATACGCACGCCTACCCCATTTGATGCACCCGGTTGTCACCGACATGAAAAAGGCCGAAGCAATTCTGGCCTGGGCCGTTGACAAAATGGAAGAACGATATTCTCTGCTCGCGCGAGCTGGCGTCCGTCACGTGACGAGCTACAACCAACTGGGCCGCGACGAAATCATGGAACGTCTGCAACCCGAAAACGACGAAGAACGACAGAGCATCCCGACGCACCTGCCGTTCATTGTCATCGTAGCGGACGAGATGGCGGACTTGATGATGACGTCAGGCAAAGACGTCGAGCAACACATCATTCGTCTTGCGCAGAAAAGTCGTGCCGTCGGCATCCACCTGATTCTCGCAACGCAAAAACCGACGGTCGACGTCATCACCGGTTTGATCAAATCGAACTTGCCAGCCCGAATCGCGTTCCAAGTAGCAAGCAAGACAGACAGCCGCGTGGTTCTGGACGCGATGGGCGCAGATAAACTCTTGGGGAACGGCGATATGCTCTTTCTGTGGCCAGGCACCAGCAATTTATTGCGTGGCCAAGGCACGTATTTGAGCGACGAAGAAATCGAATCCGTCACCGAAGCCGTAAGTACAACCGAACAGAATTTCGTACAAGAACTCTTGCACATCAAAGTTCAAAAGGACGACTCGAGCGGTGAGGGTGGCGCTCCCATTCCTGATCGTGACGATCGATATGAAGAAGCAATCGAAGTGGTTATCCGCGAGGGACGTGGTTCTTGCTCACTGTTGCAACGTGCCATGCGGATTGGTTATGGTCGTGCGTCACGCCTGATTGATTTCATGGCGGAAGACGGAATCGTGGGCGAATACAACGGTTCAAGTGCTCGCGATGTGATCATGACCATGGCCGAATGGGAAAGCCGCAAGGGTAGTGGCGACGAAGACGAAATTGAATCAATGCCGCCTATTCGTCCCGCAATAAAAACCAGCTCGCCAACACGGACTACCGGCATGGCTGCCTCCAAGATGCGGGCAAAAAAATCTGTATCAGATTTTACAGAGGAAGAGGACGAGGAAGAAGACGAATTCGAAGACACAGGCGACGACGGCATCGAAGACAACGAATCGTATGACGCTGACGAACTAGAATACGAAGATTACGACGACTAAACCTACGAAGATATCGACGATTCTATTATTGACTTGCGTAAATATCGACGAGGAAAAATATCGCCGGTTGCTTACTTGAGTTGCTGATCGAGTGTGGAACGTCGGCTGGGTATTGAGCCGAGTCACCACGTTTGAGCGTCGTCTCCTCGTCACCGCTTTTTAAAGTGACAGTTCCTTTGACAAGTGTCAAAAATTCGCGAGTGCCGACGAAATGTGGAGCGCTCTCGAGCGTCTGTTGAGGAGCAAGATTGACTTCGTAAAACTCAACGTCCTTTTCGAGGTTCAGTGGACTTAAGGTGCGAATTCGCCCAATGTGATCTTCGCGAAAAATAGAATTTGGATCGTCCCCACGTACTACATCGATTTTAGGTGCTCGAAACGCACCTTCGACCAGATCGCTCAATGAAAGATCGAACGCTTGCGCAATACGAAATGTTACAGCCAATGTAGGGTTGGCCTCTCCCCGTTCGACTTGACTCAACATCGAACGGCTGACACCGCTCGCTGTAGCAAGTTGCTCAAGTGTCCAGCCCCAACTTTGCCGTAACTCGCGTATCTTCGCACTGACATGTTGATGCAGTGGTTCAATCGAATTGTTAGAATGCGGGGGTTTCGTATGTTTTCTTGGCATGATCTGCGCTTGAAACGTTAATGGTTTCGATTTATCATGACGTCTAAGATAATGGAATCGATTCCATTATACCAAACAAAACAGCCTGAACCACATGCCCTGTTCGAATCCTAGATGAAGAAAACGAATCAGGCGAAATTCAGTTCGTTATTTACAAAAGAGATCTAATACTCATGTCGCAAACCAAAGTGGCTCCAAAAAACAGTCTTCCAAAGACGATGCCGGCATTAAAGAAAGTTCGCTCAGAACCCGGCCTGACCTTTTGCAATGAGGTCGAATTGCCGATTGTTGGGCCGCGCGACGTCCTGATAAAGGTCACTCATGCGGGAATTTGCGGGACGGATCGGCATATTTTTGAGTGGGACAAATGGAGCCAGAATCGAATCAAGATTGGCATTACAACTGGCCACGAGTTCTGCGGACGAGTAGTGAAATTAGGCCAGGCAGTTTCGCGAGTTTCTGTTGGTGACCGAGTCAGTGCGGAGGGGCACATAGGTTGCGGCGTCTGTGAGGCTTGCCGGACAGGCAACGCACATATTTGCGATCAAGTTCAGATTTTTGGAATCGATTGCGATGGGTGTTTCGCGACCTTCCACAAAGTTCCTGAGGAAAATGTTTGGCCGGTGAACGAAAAAATCCGCGACGAAGTAGCAGCTGTTTTCGACCCGCTTGGCAACGCTGTCCACACCGTCATGACAGCCGGCGTAAGCGGAAAATCGGTGTTGATAACGGGCGTCGGAATTATTGGCCTGATGGCTGTCACGGTTGCCAAGGCTGCGGGAGCCTCGCAAATCTTGGTTACCGACGTTGATCCGAAACGCCTAGCTCTGGCACGCGAATTGGGAGCAGATGACGTTTTGAACGCGCGCGAGCCATGGGTGGCTGACGCGAAAAAAATGACTGGTGGGCGCGGCCCCCAAGTGATGCTTGAAATGAGCGGCCATCCTCAAGCGATTCGCGATGGATTCGCAGCCTTGCAACCGGGCGGACATGTTGCTCTTTTGGGTATTCCGCCTGACGATATTACGATTGATCTTTCAAACGCAGTGATATTTAAAGGCGCAACAGTTCACGGCATTAACGGCCGCCGCATGTTCGAAACATGGTACCAGATGGAACGTTTTGTCTTGTCGGGCCGCCTGAATCTAGACCCAATTATCACCCATGTCATTGAAATGGAAGACTTTGAAAAAGGCTTCAAAATGATGCAAACAGGCGAAGCGATTAAGGTCGTGATGCGGATTCCCAATTAGACCGCCAGACATCCAATTCTCGTAAGCTGGCAAGCCCAAAAAAGTGCCTAACACGCGTCCATGAGCCGCCAGCCTTTGGGCAATTCGGCGCCTTTGACGATTATTGGAATACCGTCGCGAATTACAAATTGCGGACTATCCAGAGACGTGTCCATGATATTCCTTTCGTTGACAATGCAAACGCCTTCGCCGATGTAACAATTCTTGTCAACAATTGCGCCTTCGATTCGCGCATTGGCACCGATTCCAAAAAAAGGAAGGCCCGCAGATGCTCGAGCTTTCTGTTCGGCTGGCGATTCGAAATAGTCAGCGCCCATCAAGATCGAATTCTTGATGATTGCTCCGTCTGCGATTTGAGAGCGCAAGCCTATAATGCTGTTTTCGATCGTCACGTTGTTGCCGATTTGACAACCGTTTGTGATCAAGCTATTTCGGATATCCGATTCACCAACGCGAGTCGGTGGCAAGAATCGCGCGCGGGTAAATACTGTCTGATCGGTATTTACCAAATCGAACGGCGGATTAGCTTTTGCGAGACTCAAGTTAGCTTCGTAGAACGAGCGAATTGTTCCAATGTCTTCCCAATAGTCGCTGAACCAATACGATTGAACACGGTGGGTTCGAATAGCAGCTGGAAAAACTTCCTTCCCGAAATCGCGATAGTCAGTTTTGGTCAAAACTTTATGCAAAACCGATTTATTGAAAATGTAGATGCCCATGCTGGCCATGACATTGCGATTCGGGTCGTCGAATCCGCGCGCCTTCATCAACTCAATATCCGTGCGAACAAGGTTCATTTCCTGTGCAGTTTGCGGTTTCTCCAAGAACCCTTTCACACACCCGTCGGCGTCTAAACGCATGACGCCAAACGACTTGGCATCCGCCTCGGAAACCGGCATGCAGGCAATCGTCACGTCGGCATGACTGTTGATGTGTTCGTCCAGCATCTGGCCGAAATCCATCGAATAGAGTTGATCGCCGGATAGGATGATGACGTAATCGACATCACGTTGATCGATATGCTCCAAGTTCTTACGAACTGCATCGGCAGTGCCTTGATACCAATCAGAGCCTTCGGCCATCGTTTCCTGAGCTGCCAAAATCTCAACGAAGCCAGCCGAAAAATGATCAAAGTTGTACGAGCGTCGAATATGCTGATGCAGGCTCACGCTCATGAACTGCGTCAAAACGAAAATCTGATTGATGCCACTGTTGATACAATTTGAAATCGGAATATCGATCAAACGATACATGCCACCGAGCGGCACCGCTGGTTTTGAGCGAATTGACGTGAGTGGAAATAGACGCGTACCACGACCACCACCCAGGATTACGGCAACAGCATTTTTCATTTGAAAGAGTA